>CAZCPS010000070.1:0-6282 GCA_964499895.1 uncultured bacterium
GCAATTTATTAATATCTTTAACGATCTCCACTTTTTCCTCATGGGAGAGGTTGCATTTATGAGCCAGGATGTCATAGAAGTAGAGGCGGTCGGTCGGGCTTTCGGCTAGATCTATTTTGGCTAGATTTATTTTGGCTAGATTTATTTTGGCTAGATCTAAATTAGTCCGGATATTCTTTTCTAAATCCGGTCGTTCAAACTTTTCAATGCATGTGAAATATGATAGTGGGGTCGACTCTACCGAGCCTGTAATTTGGTCAACTTCAAAAGCTTCTTCGGCATCCGTTGAGATTTGCGGCATGAGGGTCTTTCTTTTGGCAAGCCAGTTGGCTGTTTCTTTTTCTGAAAATAAATCTTCCTCTTCGTCTACTTTAATTTCTACTTCATCTAAATGGACCGCGGGGACTTCTTCTTCGGGAGCTGTAATGGATTCGGTTGAATCCTGTTCTTTTTTAGGCAGACCTTGAACCGGAATGTGTGTGTTTTCGGTTGTTGTGTCTTCATCTAAGGGTTCTATTTTAAAAGTTAAATTTGGGAGTGGCTGCTGAGCGGTAAATAAAAGCGCTTTTTCCGGTGGTGTCGGTTGTTCAAGTAAAACCGCTTGTCCTTCATTCTCATCTTTTTGAGTCTTCTGTTCAGGACTTGGATCCTTCTGTTCTTTAAGTAAAACCGCTTTATCTTTGTTCACATCTGTTTGAGTTGCTTGTGTAAGATTTTGGGAAACTTTTTTTTCTACCTTTGGATCTGTTTGAGTGATTCTATCTAATCTGGTTGTGGGCGTGCTGCGGCTTTTAGTGCTTTGTTGATTATTCTGGGGTTGTTGTTTGGTTATGGGAGTAATTTGGGGGTTGTGTTGGTCGAATAACTCAGAAACTTCGCTTATTAGATTCTTGTCTTTCAGCTCGATGGTTATTTTTCCGAATTGAACCCAGACATGACACTTGCCGCTAAAAGACCGGCTAATGTGCATGTTGGTGATAATGCCTTGTTGCTTAATGGCGTTTTTGATTTCTGTAAGCAAGTTTGCGCGAATCTCTTTTGGGCCATCTTTAGTAGTCCCGCTCTCAAAAGAGTCCTTAGTCCATCGAATGTAATTAATGCTGGTAATAGCGGGCATAATTATTCTTATTGTTATTTAATATATATACTACTATTATACTATAAAGTTTATTTAAAATCAATAAAATTAATTTCAAGCAAATTGCGTAAGTTGTTGATCGTTAGTTCTCTGTTGTTGGTTCTTCAATTTAGGCTGAACAGAATGAGAAGTGGTGGGTTTAGTTGATGTTTTATTGATAGCGGAATAGGTGGAGTTAATTAAATCTATTACAGTAGTTAGTTCAGCTGACTCTGTTTTCCGATCGTTTGAGGTTTGTTTTATTACTGGAAAGATTAGATGATGGAGTAGACATAAGCCATTTACAATGCTTTGCTTGTCTACTTTTTCATTTTGATTTTGTCTTGCTAATTCATGGGTTAAATTGATAATTAATGTTTCCGCTTCTTTGTCGTGAAATTGCGCGCGCGTTTTCGTAAGAACATCTTTAGGAATGCGTTCATAATCTTTCAATGGTAGGTTTTTTAAACTTTCTAAACTTTTTGATATGGATGTGATCTCAGGCTTATTCGTTGTATTTATAGAAAAATTCTTTAGAAACTCCACTTCAGAAGTATTCTTCAAAAATTCTAGGAAAATTTTGTCCAACGCTTCTTCTGACCTTTGAGTCGGTTCGCTAGTCAAGGGACCTTTACAATCGATTCCGTCGTCGTCCGAGTCAAAGTCAGTAACAATTAGATTAACAGGTTGCTCTGGTGGTGTGTTTGTTTGCGTCTGGGGCAGATCAGCCGATTTTTCATTTTGCTGTGGACTTTCAGTCGATGGTTGTATGGGGGGTGAAAAGAGTCTATTATCTGTATCTTTTGGTGAACAGGTGGGCTCGAGCGCAGAATATTTTAAATATTTATCGCCCCCTTCATTGTTTGGTGTCTGTGACGCAAAGCTTGTAAAATGGTCAAGTGATGGTGGAGCAGGAGAATCGTGCTTTTGAGACAATGAATTGAGGTTAATATTATATAAGGGATTTAAAGTCGTGACTTTTTCGGGGTAGTCTTCAACAATTAGATCATTATCATGCTTTGGTTGTTTACTGCCGTTGCTTTTAATAAACAAATTGGGACTTTGGGGCGTAGGAATATTGGGCGAGTTTTCTTTGGTTACTGGTATGATGGGATCAGAAACAGGAGCGTCCGGTTCCAGGAAAGCTTCTCTAGGGGAACATGGCGGCGTAGCTGCTAGGCGTTCTATTGTTTTATTTAACTTCGTTTGGGAACTTCTTGATTTTTCTGTTCTTGAACGAAGAATACTAGCCGTGGGGTGCAACGGTAATGAACTATCATCAACGCTATAGGTGGGTTGTGCTTTTGGAGGGTTGTTTACGAAGAAGTCTCCTATCATAAAATCATTTTCGGAGTCCACGCGAGAAATCTTAACTACTTTCAGCTCATTTAATGATTTATTTTCATTAGAATAGCTGGCGACAAATTGTAATGGCGGCTGTTTGCAGGTTTCCATCCCTGGCGTTTCATTGGAGGCGGTGCTGTGCAGAGTATTATTTTGCTTTGATGTTTCAGGTTTATCATTATAAACAGCTTGATTTTGTTGTTTCTTTTGCGAATGAACTGCCATAGGGGGTTTAGGCTTGGATCTCTTCTTCCGATATTTAAGCCTAGGTTTATTGTTATCCGAGCGGGGCTTGACGCGGGAAAATGTATTGTCGTGATTTTTTTTATCCGTCTGCGTGGAAATGGTAGTACTTGGTTGGGACTTTATTTCGACGCTTGTTTGCGTTTCCCCTATAACTGTCTTATGTGGAGTTGGTTCGGTAGTGGTTAGCTTTTCAGGGGCTGTTTCTTTGGGTCCTTTAGTCTCGCCGGTTCCAACTTTCAGGTTCTTTAGATCATTCATGTTATCCGCGAGCGACGCAGGCCGGGGGGCAGCTCCAGCGGGAGAGGGGTTTCCGGAAGTAAAACAGGTGTCAAATACCTTATCTGCTAGCGCTTTCACTTCGTTGGTTAAGGTAATCTCCACCACTTTGCCGCTTTTGAGGCTCGCCCACATTTTATTATGCCTGCAGATCGAAGCAATGTGCATCCCTGTGATACTTTCTTTTATGTTGTTGGCGGTTTTGAGCACTCTAATAAATTGCGGTGTAAATTGCTCTCTGAGTGTTTGTTTTCGCTCCGCAGAAGCTTCTCCACTTGTGAATTCGTCTTTTGACCATTTAATCTGATGAACATTAGAAATATGCGTCATAATTCCGTATTGTTTTGTGTTATTATATAATAATATATACTATATTATATAATAATTTGTTTAAAAAGTCAAGGAAAAAGGTGCGGAGACGGGGTTACTAAAATGCTGGCTATTAAGTAGTTGTGGGTAGTGTAGAATAAAAACCCGCTCTCTTGCAGCGGGTTATAAATTAATAAAATTAAACAGTGAATTTGGTAATATACCGAAATGAATTCAAAATTTGGATTTTCGGCGGCTTCAAAGCAACGAAATTCGACGATCTCAACCGGCTCAATATTATTAATATTAAGCCGGTTGAGATCGTCAAATTGCGACAGCTTTGAAATTGCCCAAAACCAAATTTTGAGTTCACTTCGGTATAACCGGATTAATTCCTAAGTCTTTGATACTAAAAGCTGCTCTAAAAGGGCGTGCGATTCCTTAATATAGTCGGGCAGGGTATCTGCCGGCAGTTCTTTCTGCGAGAGCATGGCCAGCCGGTAGAGCTGTTTTATTATGCCACGGGAGAGCTCGGGCTTCTCCTGCCGCATGGCATAGGCCTTCTGCACCAGGGCGCTGTTAGTGTTGACAACAAAGGTCTTTTTGGCTGCAAAGGGCGACATCTCTTCTTGACGCGTCATCTGCAGGTAGTCCCGAAAACGGCGCTCCTTTTCATCCAGCAGGATAAATCCGGGCAGGGTTTCGCCTGTCAGGCTTTTGGCCATGATTTCCAGGCCGTCAAGGGCAATGGCCTCTTTGATAAAATCGGCCATTAATGCCGCTTCCGAGCGGCCGTCCGCATTTAAAAGGCTTTTTTCTCTGGCAGGATCCAGTAGCGCTTCGTCGACACCCCCATCAATGCGCTGAAAGACTGTGGGCGAGTGCTTGCGCTCCAAATGATTCAATAGCGCCGTATCAATATGCTCGTTTACCCGGATAATCTCGATGTCTTTGGAACGGTATAGCTCCAAAAAGCTATCCAAGCGCTTATCTCCCTGATTATAAAAGACTTTGTCGCCGGTTTTCTCTTTGTTGCGGGTTTGATATTCTTCGAGCGTAATCCATTCATCCGCCATGTTTTTGAAGATCAAAAAGGTGCTTGCTCTTTCACTAAACTTTTCATCCTGGAGGATGCCCAATTTGATGATCGATTCCATATCGGGCCAGAGCGAGGCGAACTTCTCGCGGTCGGTCTCAAAGAGCTTTTGCAGGCGGTCGGCGATTTTCTTGGCAATATGCGAGCCGACCTGACGGACGGTTTTATCTACTTGCAAATAGCTGCGGGAGACATTGAGAGGAATGTCGGGGCTGTCGATCGCACCGCGCAGGATGCTCAGGTAGTCAGGCAGCAAATCGCGGCAGCTGTCAGATACGAAGACCCGGTTGCAAAAGAGTTTGACGACCGTTTTGTTGAAGTCAAAGGAGTTTTTAATTTTGGGAAAATAGAGGATGCCTTTGAGGTGGAAAGGGTAGTCGACATTAAGGTGGACCCAAAAAATGGGTTCAGGCTCGAAGGGATGCAGCTCGCGGTAGAAGTCCAGGTACTCTTTGTCGGTGCAATCGGCGGGGGCTTTGAGATAGAGCGGATCTTTGTTGTTTATGTGCTTGTCATTTAGATGGATCGGATAGGGCAGGTAGGGGCAGAAACGCATTAAAAGCGCTTTGAGTTTGCCTTCATCGAGGTATTCCAGGCTATCCTCGGCTAGATGCAGGGTAATCTCGGTGCCGATCTCTTTTTTGTCAGAGGGGGCGATGTCATACTCGTTGGAGCCGTCGCACGACCAGAAAATGGGCTCGGCGTTTTCCAGATAGGAGAGGGTCTTGATCTCGACCCTAGCAGCTACCATGTAAGCTGAATAAAAGCCCAGGCCGAAGTGGCCGATGAACTGCTCTTTTTCGGTGGAATTCTGGTATTTGGATATAAACTCTTCGGCGCCGGAAAAGGCAATCTGGGCAATATATTTTTCCACTTCCTCTTGCGTCATGCCAATGCCGTTATCGATAATTTTGATGGTCTTGGCCTCTTTATCAATAGATATGTCAATTTTAAAGGCCGGGGTGTGCGGCGCTTTATTTTCGTTTTGCAAGTACTTTAACTTTAAGATCGCGTCGCAGGCGTTGGAAATTAGTTCGCGCAGAAAAATTTCTTTTTCCGAATAGAGCCATTTTTTAATGATCGGCAAAATGTTTTCACTGTGAATAGAGAGCGTTCCTTTGGTCATGGGCAAAAACTCCTGTTTTGTAAAATGTTATCCAAAGATATATCTGTAGATTTTGGCGAGATCGAGGACGCCGCCTTCCTGCAGGACAATAATGATAATCGCTGCCGGCGCCAAATAGCGGATCAAGAAAAACCAGGGCACCAGGATCTTTTTCAAGGTCGTGCCTAGCAGAAACTCTTCATGCACTATTTTCTTGTTTAGCGTCCAGCCGGTAAAGATGATAATAAAGAGGCCGGCAATCGGCATCATCCAGCTGCATGAGATGTAATTGATGGTCTCCAAGAAATTATAACCATACATCGCCTTCCATGAGGGAAACATCGCGCCGCTGCCTGAAAGCGCGCTTGGAATGCCCATAATAAAGCAGGCCGCGCCTGTTATTAGCGCCGCTTTGGACCTGCTCCAGCTAAAAACTTCCATAAAGTTGGCTACCAAGACTTCCAACAGCGAAATGGTTGAGGTCAGCGCCGTAAAGAAAAAGAGAACGAAAAAGATCGTGGAGATCACCAGCGTACCGGGCAGTTTGGCAAAGAGCACCGGCAGGGTCTGGAAGACCAGCCCAAATCCGCCTTCAGGTTCTAGCCCGAACGAAAAGATGATCGGAAAGATCATCATCGCCGCAAAGAGCGAGACCAGCGCCGAGATACCGCCGATGATAAAGCCGGTTTTCGGGATGTCCTGCGATGACTTCATATAGCTGCCGTAAGTCAGGATGATGCCCAGTCCGATGCTGAGCGTAAACATCGACATGCCCAGCGCGTCTAAAAT
>CAZCPS010000071.1:0-6258 GCA_964499895.1 uncultured bacterium
AAGATCATAGGTAAAGGCAACTCTGTTTTGGCCGGCATTCCCGATAGAAATGATCCGTCCCGGAGCATTGCTCTGATAAGTCCGGGTATTTCCTGCAAATGTCCTTGTTGCTACATTTCCATTGGGATGAAAAGTGTAAGTTGCGTCTTCGGCTTCAAGCAGTTCGTTTAAGGCATTGACTCTATATGGCGAATTATCTTTTTCAAGGCGGTTGCCGATTGAATCATAGGTGTAATCATGGTTGCTATCTCCTTTTTCAGAGGTCAACTGCGAAAGAGCGTTATATGCATATTCAGCAATTAATGATTCCTCGCCGCGGCAGATTTCCCTTTTTTTGATATTATCTAAAGAATCATACTCTAAGACTTTATCCCGGAAAAAATCGGTTGCCAGGCCGACTCTTCTGCCCGCTTCATCCCAGGTTTGTAATCTGGCGCCCAGATGGCCGGGCAAAATTTCTTCCAAAATATTGCCCATTTGATCTCTCGCGGCGATAGCATAAGTATAAAGCGCGCTTTTTTCCTTGCTAAACCGTGCGGCGCTTTTAACAAAAGGACCTTCGTAGAAATATTCGACATAGGAGCCATCCGGAAATTTAAGAGTTTTAATTTTCCCTTCTCCATCACAGGTACGGCCAACCTGATAAGAACCAAATTCATCATTGACGGTTTCAGAAACCGGCAAATCATTTTCATCATATTCATAATTAACAGAAAATTTGCCGCAGTCTACGCAGATAAGATTATTGTTATCATCATACTCAAGATCATTTTTACCTTCTCTATAAGAGACGCTTTCTAAATCTCCGCGGCCATTATACCGGTAACAAATCGGATTCTGCTCTCCTGAAATGAACTTCTTCGCGAGCTCCCCATAAGTGTTGTATTCAAAGCTTGTCGCTCGTTCGAGCGATGTTCCTTTTCCTGTGATAACAGACTCCAGCTGATCCTTCCGGTTATAACAATAACCAATCTCAAAATTACAAGAAGGCGCTTCTCCGGAAAGTACCGCAGTCGATTCAAGCGTCCTGTTTTCAAAGCAATCATAAGAGTTATCTATGCAGCCAAGCAGGCAGCCGGCTTTATCTTTTTTGCTAACACGAGTCAAATGGCCGTCATTGTCAAAAAGCTCTTTAGTGCAATTGCCAAACTGATCGATACTAGTCACATAAGCATCATCATAAGTAATCCGGGTTGCCCCTCCGGCCGCATTCGCAGTCCTGATAAGACGGCCAAAACCATCATACTCATATTGCGCCAGAACGCTTTCCCTATTTTGAGGATAGCCGATGATGCCGGCAAGTTCTCCCCCGGCATCATATTCGAACCTTTTTCTAACAAGAATGTTCCCGGCCGCATCTTCTATTCTTTCTTCAATAGCCCTGTCTAAAAGGTCATATTCCCTGATTTCTAACGAAAAAGCTTTCGGTGATTTCCATCTTTTAATGCCCTGCAATCTCCCGAGAGCATCATAAAGATAATCCGTCTTTTGCCGGCCTTTCCTCAAGCCGGCGAGACGGCCGCGGCTATCATAGGTATAAACCGTTTCCTCTCCCCGAGCATCCGTATCGGTTATCTTGTGAAAGGCATCATACTCACAGGAAATTTCCTTAAAAGGATAGGGCGAGTTGTCACCGCTTTTGCGATAATAGGCGATTTTATCTACCCGGCCAAGATCATCATATTCAAAAATTTCGAGTATTCCACTTCTGCAATAATGATGATGCAAAGCGCCGCCGCTATCATAACGGAACATTTCCTTTGTTCCGTCAAGATAGTTAATTTCCGCAGGTTTCCCTTTCACATTATATGTTTTTGTCAAAATTCTTCCTTGCGGATCAGTCACAGAAACAGGATTGTCGAAGAGATCATACGCATAGGCGTATATTGATTTTAAAATAGAATTATCGCCCCCGGGATAAATAACGCTAGGACGACCAAGAGAATCGTTCTCATAGACAGTTTCATTGCCTAAACGATCGATTTCCCGGCATTTGCAACCTAACTCATCATAGGCGATTTGGGTCTTGAACTGCTTTTTGCTTCCGCCTGTTTCTGTAATAGAAACCGGACGGTTTCTTAAATCATAACCATATTCAATAGAAATTCCCGTATCCGAATGCGATTCCGATACAAGGTTACGGTTAGCGTCATAGGAATAATGCGTTTTGTTTCCCACCCGATCAGTTGCCAAAACAGGGAGGCCGTCCGCATATTTCCGGGATATGGAATAGCGATAAGCGTTATCGGCATCGTAAATATCCTGTATGAAAATATTGCCTTCGGCATCAAAATGGTTAATCGTTTTTTTGATCAAAAGCTCTTCGTGGTTATCCCGGGAACTATATTTTTGTTCAACAACTTCGGGAGCGCCGGCGTTTGGCAGCTCCTGTTTGGGTGTGATGGCGGTAATCATCCGCCCTTTTACCCCATAAAAATCTTCAAAATCGCTCTCCTTTCCATCATCGACCACAACACGGATGAGGGCAGCGTCATCGTTATAAAAATAAAAAAAGCGCTGCTTAATGCCCGAATTATAATCTTCTTCCGGATCCAAAGATCCTTTAATCATCACGAATTTTTTGACAAGCAGATTCGTTCCTTTTTTATACCGGTATTTTACGCCCGCGCCTTTTGCATCCCCCTGAAAAAATCCATGCGTGGTTTTACCGGAAAAATAGGAATAATGCTTACTATGCCCATCCTGATTTGACACTTGTCCTTCTTCATCAACATTCAGGATAACAGCCCCCGTTCCCGCCAAATCGCCATATTCTCTTTCTTCAATGATATTGTTCAGCCGGTCATAAGCAAAAGACTTGTAATAGAAAACATTATCATCTTTATCGGCGATGGAGATGGCAGTCAGATTTCCGGCGCCGCTTTGCCTCCCCCATGATTTCTTGTGAATCCTGTAAAGAGCTCCCCCTAAATACTGTTCAATAGCAATAAGGTGTAAACCTTCGTCAAAACGATAGACGGCCTTGCGGCATCCGGGCCCATTAACTTCAGTGCGGCCTTGATCATAGGAAAACCGGATTGCCGAAGTTTTGCCGGGATCGACAGGAGTAATAATAGACTTGACTTTGTATTTATTGGGCTTATCTGTGCAATAATCCACTTGTACAAAGCGCCCTTCCGGTAAAGTCTTCTTTACAAGAAGCGCATGATTGTCTACAACGCGGTACTGATAATGAAGATCGGGTTTTCCCGATCTAACCGCCGATTTTAAAAGCCGCGAACCTGACACCGTCTGCTCAAATTGATAATCAGCAATTTGTCCATCGCTTGCCTCCAGATGAATACCGTCTTTATATTGAATTTTAATCCAGGCAAGAACTTTTTGGTCTGACGCATTCTTTTCCTGTACAAGAACAAGTTGGTTATCGTCGTTATATTCATAGAATATCTTGTTGCCGCTGGGTAGAATTTCACAAGTTAGAAAGTAAAAATTCCCGGCAGGACTTTTCTCATAAAAACGCTTTCCTTGAGTGCAAAGCGACAGTTCAAAGGTGTCGTTTTGCGGGTCGTAATAAAGCTTGTTATTCTTCCGGTTTGTCCATGCGCTGATCTCTCCTTGGGCCGTATTGGCAATCCCCGCGCATTCTTCTTCCGGATCAATCCTGAAGATAATGCGCTTGGACGGATTGGCAGCATTTCTCCATCCCTCATAGGTTAAAATACTGCCGTCAGGATTGCCCACGCGCACTAAAGTTCTCTCAAACTCGCCTTCAGCGGAAGCATATTTCTTATCTTTTGGATCATTTTGAATTGTAAGCAGGCAGTGAGGGTTGAAGCGCCAACCGCCTAATGAAGCCATAGGCAAAGTATCTCTGCTGCTATAAAATCTGGAAAGAACGATAGTATCGGGAGCGGCAACCGTTAAGTCAACTTCCACTTCAGTATAATCACCATGGATAACATGGACATTTTCAACGATACCTGCCGGATCGCCTTCTCTCGACCCAAGATAGATTTCACTTGTTGAAGGTTGAGCGGCATGCGCATCATGAAAACAAAAAAAGATGATAAAGCCAAATATCAAACGCATCATTGAGCACTCTAATTAGCGCAAGGCTCACCTTGCGATCCGAAGCGCTGCATGATATGCAAAACGATACAATTTTCACAAACAGAATTTTGCAGTTGATTTTTTTTATAAAACGAAACTCATCAATTCGCTCTGCCACTCTTCCAAAAAAGCAATATTTTACACAGCCCGCATTATCTTTTCAAGAAATGAGATTGCCTCATCGCCGGATAACTTGCCTCTTTTTGCCGCCATCTGCAAAAGCCGCAACTTTATTTCCTCTTTCGAAAAAGTTTGCGCCTCATCCAAATACCCCTTCTCCAGCAGCAAAGCAATCAGCCTGTTTAATACCCGAAAGCCTTTAAACCGTTTGTCGCTTTTTGCTTTCAGCACTTCAACAAGCCGTTTGGCATCATGCTCAACCTCTTTGGAAAGCTGTAATAATTTTTCCAAAAAAGCATCGCCGGTGCCCGTCTCTTCCAAAACAGTTCGATCCAGCTTCCGACCCCGCCCAACTTTATACATGGCATGAAAAGCATCCAAAAGAACTCCCTTTTCCAAAATTTTATCGCTTTTACCCGGCAAAATATATTCCAGAGTCTGATTATCAAAAAGCTCCCTAATCTGCCCATATGTATGGATTCTCGCCTTCGTCAAAGCTTGCAACTCTTCAGCTGTCGACAGTAAATAGCCGGCATCTACGAAAGCCGGATCCTCATCCGCCTTAATAGCTGCCACAGTTTGAAAATGCTCCTGCAGCGAAATCTGCAAGATCTCCGGCAACTTCAATAATTTGGGCAGCTGCTCTTTTTTCATTCGCTCCATATCAATCAAAGCCAAATCATTAAGACCCGCCTGCCCCGATATCGCCGCAAAGCGCTGCAAGTCCGCTTTCTGCGATGTAAAATAAAATATCTGCCTTCCCTCTTTAACCAATTCCACCAGCACCATAGCTACCGCCTCAAAGCGCTCTTCATCCGTAATGCCAAGCACTTCATCAAAAAATAAGGGGAGCGCTTGCGCCTCCTTATGGAAAACAAAGGCCAGCCGCACCGCCAACAAAAGCTGCATTCTCGTTCCGCGCGATAACTCATGCAGTTTTTTTATTTCATTGGTTTTGACATCCTTGCAATAAAACAGCGCCTCGCCATTCTCTTTTTGGGGCATATGCAAAACATAAGCATTATGGGTAAATCTAACAAAATATCGCTTGGCGGCCTTTAAAATTTCCGGCGCGCATGTTATATCATATCGCTTTTTAACCGTGCCTATTAAGTGCTGAGCCGCATCAAAAAGGCTCTTTTTTTCATAGACTTCATGCAATTTATCGACGCTCTCCTGCTCTTTCGTACGCGCAGTTTCCATATCCCGCCGGCTTTTAGCCCTTTTGATTTCCACCTCAACCGTCATCTTCTCCCGGATCAAAACGGGCATACTATCTGCCGTCTGCTTATATTCCTCTTCCTTGTCTTTAAGCTCTTCGATTTTACGCTCAGACAAACCGGCGAGAGGCTTATTAAGCAGCTCCAGCTGTGCTGCCATAGCCTTTTTTTCACTCTGCTTGCCGCAATAGTCTTCCCACTGCCTGCCGCACTCAATAAATTGGGCCTCATCACCAAAAGGCTCCAGTAAAGCCGCTATATCCCGCTCGGTTTTTTTTAGTTTTTCCTCCAAACGATCGATCACCTCAGGCAAAGCGTCAAGGGCATTCCTGGCATCATTATAAAGATCCATTTTTCGCATCAGCGCTTCTTCCGCGGCCGCATATTCAAAAGCCGAAGCGCAATCTGACGCGAAAAATGCATTTAACTGCTCTTGATACTGTTCGGCTTCCTCTTGCAATGCGGCTCTTGCCTGCCTTTGCGCTATTATTTCTTTAAGCTTGTCATGCGCCAGCTTTATAGATGATAAAAACCCTTTCATCGAAAAAGTCTCTAAAGAGCTTCCTTTTAACAAATCTGATAACTGCGCTTTTAAATCTTTTTGACGGGAAAGCAGGTCGGAGCGTATGTAAGCATCTCCCTTTTGCGAAAGAGCCAAAGCCCGCCGTTCTTCCAAAATGACGCCTTGCTTTTGCAAACTATCGCCAAAATAACGAATAGGCGGAAATTGCAGCTGTTCATATCGCCTTAATAGTTTGCGAATATAAAACAGTATGACGCCAAAAGGTAAATGGCCAATCGCCGCCGGCAGCGCGTATCCCATGGTGCCCAGACCGCCAGAGCTTAG
>CAZCPS010000072.1:0-6199 GCA_964499895.1 uncultured bacterium
TGTTTGAGCCGCTTACTGCAACCTTCCAAATTGCGTTCGTCCCAATCCAAACAATAGACTCGGTTTACGACCTGAGCGATAATTGGCAACCCGACACCATCCCCACAACCAATTTCCACCACAGTATCCATTCCCTCCAACATTTTTGCACAAAACTTATATCGCGATAAAACAAAAGCCAAATGCTTAGGATCGTTCATTAAACTATAAGAAGACCAAGGACCAAGCGTAATTTCCTTTGTGGCAAACTGCTCATCTGTGCCTTCTTGATAAAAATTCCAAGCACTGATGTCTTTTTTCATTAGCTAGTTCCTCCTTGAAGTGTTGTAAAACTTTCTATAAGATCCTTGCAATCCCGGTAAGTAACAGGCGGATCTAAATCTTCAAGACCCTTGCCGAATTTCAACATAGGTACGATTTTCTGATCTTCAACGAGTAAGACATTGCAAAAACAAACATTTTCATATGATAAAACGGATTTAAGTTTGCTGGCAATTTCTAAATGGTTATTGATTTCAAAATATGCTATGCCAAAGCTCTCCGCAATTTTGCGATAATCAGGAAAAAACAGACCGGTTTCGTGATTTACAGCAGAATATTGGGAATTAAGCCATGTATCCATCGTCTGTTTCTGAATGCCATGACCCTGGTTATTAAAGAGAAATATTTTAATCGGCAACCGATTACGAACGGCAGTACCCAGCTCTTGCAAACACATCATTAGTCCGCCGTCGCCGATAATACAGATTACTTGGCTATTGTCCAGACCAATACTGGCTCCGATACTGGCCGGCAGGGAATATCCCATAGGAGTGTGATTCCATGCGGAAAATATGCGCTGTCCCTTTTTGACCCGCAAAGTCTGCATAGTCCAACTAACATTAGCGCCTGTATCTGCAATCACCACATCGTCTTCTTTTAAAAAATCAGACAACACCTCTAAAAAAACATAAGGATTCACCTGAGGAGATAATAATTTATAAGAAGGTGGGCATATGGGAAACTCATTAGCCCAATGTTTAATAACTTTATTCCAGGTCAGAATATTTTCATTGCTGCCAAGTCTTATTTGCAAAGCGGCAGTAAAAAAGTCTTTTAAATCACAGCAAATAGGCAGGTCAATTGTAACCGTGGTTTCATTAAATTTAGTTATCTCTGCCTCATCGATATCGATCATTACCTTTTGAGCGTGTGGCGCAAACAGATTTTGCTTTCCTCCGGTATTCATCTGCGACAGACGGCTGCCCATTATGACTAGTAAATCCGCATTTTGCACAGCATAATTTCCCGCTCTAGGCCCGCAAACACCAAAAACACCGGCATTAAGATTGTGATCAGCTGACAATAAATCCTTAGCTCCCCAGGTTAATAATACCGGAATTTGCCACTGCTCGGCCAGTACAACAGCCTCTTTTTCCATCTCAGCTGCATGCACGCCGGCTCCGAAAATTAATAACGGCTTCTCGGCCATTTGAAGCATATTTTTCAATCGTTTCATTTGACTGATATCCAAAGTGCAACACTTCTCTTCCGGTGAAAAACCCATCAGTTCATCAGGGTTTATCTCAACACGCTGCAAATCATCGGGTATATCAAGTATAACGGGTCCCGGCCGGCCACTCTTGGCCAAATATACCGCTTTTTCCAGTTCATACCGGATCATTTTAGGGTCTTTAATCAATTTCGTATATTTTGTGATCGATGCAAAAATCGATTCGATATCTGTTTCCTGAAAGCCCTTCTGTCGCAATTTAACATTCGGCCGCAAACGAAAAGTAGCCACCTGACCAGTCAAGCATACCATAGGGATGGAATCAAAAAATGCGTTACAAATGCTGGTTAAGATATTAGTTGCTCCCGGACCGCTGGTAGTAATGGCCAAACCCAAATTCTTTGTAACTCTGGAATACATATCCGCTTCCGCGGCAGCATGCTGTTCATGCTGCGAACAAATATAGCTCATCCTCGGATGCTTACGGCAAGAATCAATTAAATGAACGGCAGCGCCGCCGGATACAACAAACGCGTGAAAAACATTGTTTTGCACAAAAAAATCAATCACATAATCTGAGAGTTTCAAATATCCTTCCTAATAAAGAATCAGACCTTTGTATTTAGCACACGAAAATAACATTTTTCGCACGCAAAAGAAAGCTCTTTATTAAAAGATTTCTACGCGATACCATCTCTGTACTGGACAAAAATTGGTTAGTATAGAGGAAATCGAGCCAAAATCAAATCGAAGCGCAGCGATCCGTATTGCGCAGCCAATAGCCGAAGGCGCTATAGGCAAGCAAAAGGATCGATTTGATAAAGGCCCGTTTCCTCCATACTAACCAATTTTTGTCCAGTACAGAGCGATACCATACACAAAACCTAATTATGTAATCGGGCTTGCCATGAATAAAAACGCTATCATTATTTCCATCTCAAGCGATATCGGTTTATATTTTGCTGAGCAATGGCTAGCAAAGGGCTGGAATATTGCGGGTACTTACCGCACCGGTTCCGAGAATTTGGAAAGACTCCAAACGATGGGAGCCGCCTTAACTTATTGCGACTTATTATCTAAAAAATCGATTAATGAAGCCTGCGCAGGATTGCTTACAAAAATGCCGAACTGGGATTATCTGATATTTGCTGCAGGCGAGCTGAGACCGATAGGTCCCTTTAGTCAGGTCTCCTTTTCCGCTTGGGAAAAAAACATCCGGATTAATTTTCTTTCCAACTTGAAAATTTTACAAAAGCTACTTGTCTCTCGGTCTCAACACTCGCCTTGTGTGTTATTTTTTGCAGGCGGAGGAACTAACAATGCCACCACTAATTACTCCGGTTATACTATCTCGAAAATTGCCCTAATCAAAATGTGCGAACTGCTCGCTGCTGAAATTTCAGATACCAGATTTATTATCGTGGGCCCCGGTTGGATCAAAACCAAGATTCACAAGGCAACTTTTGAAGCCGGCCGCAAATTCGCTGAAAACAATTACGAGAGAACGCTGCAAAAACTCAGGGAATGCTCCGGACAAAACCTGCATTCTATTTACAAAAAATGCACAATTCTTTTAGAAAAAGGACCATCTTGCATAAGTGGATGTAATTTTAGTCTGGTTAATGACCCAATAGACACATCGGAATTATTTTCCGCCCTGGAACAGGATCCGAATATGTATAAACTTAGAAGAAATAAAAACGATTACTTTTCCAATAATATATGTTCCCAGAAATAGCATCATCCGGCCAGTTAATCACCTTTGCCGCACACTTTATCCAATCCGGCGGCCACGATCAGATTTACCATCAATGCCTGCAGAAAGCTTTTGCCGAACTTGGCGGCCAAGCTAAAACATATATTCCATCTACATGTCCACTAAACCTTAATTCCTCCCAATGGGTCAAACATTTCAGAATGCCCATGAACTCTTTTCAAACCTTTTATTATCGATTTGGCGATTTTCTACAAATTTTCAAACAGACTTCTAAATCCACCCGCACAATCCATTTTCTGGAAAGCTTCACATTTATAGAATTTCTAGCATTCGTCTTAGCAATGCTAGCCGGCACTTCGCCCCATCAGCATATCTGGCTGCTTTTTAGGGATGCATATACAAAAAGTTCCCTTTTAAAGAAAACCGCTTACTTGTCCGTTTTCTATTTGCTACGATTCAGTCAAAAAAAACGCTTACGGCTTTTTTCTGATAGCGCGCCAGCCGCAAGGGAACTCGCCACCTTCCTTAAATATCCCGTTTCGGTCTTACCCATTCCTCACACGGAATGTCCGTCCATATCAAGGCCGCTCTCCCAAATAGCAATTAACCTCTGGTTTCCGGGCGCTCCCCGTCAAGAAAAGGGAACCAAACACATAACAACCATCTCCAACCGTTTACAATCCACCAATTTAGATCTGCACTTGTGGACATGCCATTTTTCAGACTTGAAAGCCGGATCTAAAATACATTTCGTTTCGGATAATCTAACTCGCCAAGAATACCTCTCCCATTTCGCAAAAATGGACATTATTCTTTTACCCTATGATCCTCAAAAATACGCCTATCGCACTTCGGGGATTTTCGTGGAAGCCATCATAGCCGGCAAAATGCCGGTAGCAGCCGCAAACAGCTGGCTGGCTTCCGAGCTTACAAAACATAATCTTAATGAGTTAATCGTCAACTTCGAATCTTGCGATATTGTAGAGCAACTCCATCGCCTATATTCCAACCCCATTATCAGAGAAAAGTTATCAAAGATGCAAAAAGCCTACATGGCTTTTCACAATCAGGAGAAATTCACAGCCGCTCTTGGCTCCCATCTTTAATTACATCCATTTGCCGGCAAATAACCCCAAAGACCGCTTGAACATCCAACTTGTTTATACATGGCCGCTCCGAACACCCCCGACCGCAAGGAACGCATGGCAGATCAACATAAAGAGCTGTAGCACCCGGCGGGGTCCACAGCTTCGGATTATTGATTCCGCAATAAATCGAAATGGACGGCACTTGAAAACCTCCCGCCATGTGAATAACGACCGAATCAGCGGCAACCACCAGCTTTGATTGGCGCACTACCTGCATCAACTCTTGTAAAGCCAGGCGACCTACCATATCAATGCAATGGGGCAGCCCCTCTATAATAGCGTCGATCTTACACTTTTCTTCCACGCCCTGTCCGGTAAACACTACAGAAACACCAATCTGCGCAACAGCTTTTGTTAAAGAGCGCCAATGCTCACCAAGCCAATTCTTTTCCGCCGCGCCGGATCCCACATGAAATATTATGTAACTGTCCGGCAGATCCCAACTTCCCTTCCCCGAGACAAAAAGGGAGGGCCGAGGCATCTCCGTTGTTGTAATATCCAGACATGAGAGCATTTCCATATGATAATAGCCCATATACTGATCTTTAGTCTGCCAAGATAAAGCTTTTGTCAAAAGCGGCCCGAAGCCCCCACTCTCATAACCAATCCGGCAAGGAATCGCTGCTTTATGCAACAGGCCAATCGCATTGGGAAAGTAAGGATAAAGATCAAGAGCTGCATCATAACCTTCGCTAATAATTTCCCCTAGCGCCGCTTTTCTTGTTCGGCGATAGATCTTAATTTTTTGCCATAATGAGCTCTTTTGGCGGCTGACCTTCCAATGATCCACCGTATGAATATAATCAATCAGCGGATGACCTTCCAATAAAGGCCGGGACCAGCTGCCGATTAAAAAACCAATTTTACAGTTCGGCAAGGCTTTTTTAATAACCGGTAGCACGGAAGTGGTAATAACGACATCACCCAGATGCGCCATGTTGCAAATTAAAATTTTATTATATGGCGTTTTTTTTGAGGGAATGGTTCTTCGTATAATCAGAGCCAAAATCAAATCCAATATAAAGAAACCAAATTTTATTACCGGTTTCTTAATTAGATATTTACCCATTTACACCCCATTGCAATAAGCACGCTAATATTGCGCAAATCCCTGAAAACTGGTATCATTTCCACATCGAGGAGCCTATGAATCAGGAATCTAAAGGTTTTATTTGCGGCATTCTGGCCGGCTTTTTTTACGCATTAATGATGACTTTTGCAAAGCTATCACACGACATGTCCAGCATATCGCTAGTCTTTTTCCGCAACCTGATTTGCTTTTTAGCTCTCCTGCCCGCCTTAAGAAGTTTTACTCAACTAAAAACCCAAAAATGGGGGCTGCATATTCTTAGAGCCATAAGTGGCGTTATTTCGCTCTACGGTTTTTTTTATGCCGCGCAATACTCGCAAATGGTCAATGCGGTTCTCTTTTATAACATGTCGCCGCTTTTCATTCCCGTTTTTGCCAGCCTTTGGCTTAAAGAAAAGTTGTCCTGGCAAAAAATAGTGATGATCATGGCCGGGTTTGGCGGCATCCTGCTGATTGTAAAGCCGGGCATGTCAGTCTTCCATATCGCAAGCATCATCGGGGTGGCGGCGAGCATGACCAATGCTTTTACGCAAGTAACCATAAAGAAACTTTCCGCAACCGAAAATACGCGCACCATCCTGTTCTACTTTTTCATATTTTCCATGCTGGCCTCTTTTTACCCCGCCTTCCAAAGCGCTCTGCCCGTCAGCGGCAACAGCTGTTGGTTCTATGTGCTGGCCATGGGCTGCTGCGCCTTTTTATTCCAGTGGCTTTTAACTCAGGCCCACCATTTTTTACCGGCTACCAAAGTC
>CAZCPS010000073.1:0-6188 GCA_964499895.1 uncultured bacterium
AAAGAGGATATTTAGCCCCATGCGCCGGGTTTTTCTCAGCTGCTGCAGTCCATAGCGAACCAAAATGCGGTTTTCACCCAGCAGGCTGCCCATGTCGGCTATGGTGCCGAGGGCGACCAGGTCCAGATAGTGCTTGAGATCAATAGTGCGGGGCGTGATATCGCCGTTTTCTATTAGATGGTTGGTAACGGCATGCGCCAGCTTGAATGCTACGCCTACACCCGTAATTTCCCGGTTGGGATAGGTACTGTTTAATAACTTGGGGTTTAATGTCGCCGCGCATTGCGGAATTCTGGCAGTCGGCTCATGGTGGTCGGTAACAATTACATCGATCTTGTGTTCAACCATATGCTGGATTTCTTTGGCGGCCGTAATGCCGCAATCAACCGTGATCAGGAGCGAGCACTCATTTTGCAGGGCGTATTGCAATGAATCACTGATAATATCGACTTTTTGCACATTGTTATTGGGAATGAAGTAATAAACCCTGGCGCCCAATTTTTTAAAAAAATCGGTTAAGAGCGCCGCCGCCGTCATTCCGTCGACATCATTGTCGCCATAAATCAGTATGCCTTCGTTATTTTTAAGGGCTAGCAACACTCTGTCTACTGCGGCATCCATTTGTAAAAAAAGATTGGGATTATGCAGCGATGGCAGTTTGGCATACAGATAATCGTGAATATCCTCAAGTTCGGTAAAGCCGCGGGAGATGAGAATTTGAGCCGTAACCGGATGAATGTTAAACTCTTTTATTATAATTTTATGCCATGCCGGATCTTCCTTGGGATAAACCCAAAGAAACTCCGAATCATTGGAAAGATTTGAATACACAGGAACCTTGTCTTTTGCTTTTTTCGCATAATAACAAGAATCGTGTTTAAATAGTTTATAAATTTTTTAAAGAAAAATCATGCCGGAATAGGATGTTCCGGCATGATTTGGCATTTTACATGCTTTTTAGAGCTACGGCCTTGTGCTTTTTGATTTCCATATTATGGAAAAAAAGCATCAGCGGCGAAGCAATAAAAATAGAAGAGAGCGTTCCGAAGACGACGCCGATGGTCATCACCAGTGAAAAGTTAAAGATGGTTGAACCGCCCAGAGTGACCAGCGCCAGTAGCGCCACCAGTGTGGTGAGCGAAGTGAGCGAAGTACGGCTCAAGGTAATGTTAATCGCGTGATTAACCACTTCGGCATAAGTGCTTTTGCGCATTGTGTCCATATCTTCCCTGATACGGTCAAAAATAATAATGGTGTCATTGAGCGAGTAGCCAATGATCGTCATTAAAGCCGCGATAGTATGCAGATCAATCTGCAGGGGCACGCCGCAAGAAAAAAGCAGCGCGATGATGCCGAGCGATATGAGTACATCGTGCGCCAGGCAGAGCATGGCGGAGGCGGCGTATTTAAATTCAAACCGAATCGTAATGTAGATCAAAATACAAACTAGCGCCAGTAAGAGGCCGAGGACCGCGTTATTGCGCATGCTCTCTGAAATTTGGCCGCTCATGGCTGTCCAGTTTTTATCAAGCTGGATTAGGTTGCGCGGCGCAATGGAGAGTTTTTCCGCTGCCAGCGCGTTTACAATCCAGACGATGCGGGGGTTGGACTGGTAAGCATAGGCCGCGCCTTCGTCATCGATAGAAAGCGGCAGGTTGTAGAAAGGATGTCCTTCCAGTTCCATGGACGAGCCAAACAGGATCCGTAAGTTGTTATCCGGATTTAATTCGCGGACCAAAAAGTCGTTATTGGTAGCGCCGTGGTTAAGCAGGGCCTTTTCTATGATCTGCCGATAGCTTGCTCCTTCCTGCGGTTCGACTTCCAGGGTAATGGCAAAGCCGCCGGTAAAGTCCATGCCGAAGATGGCATGGCGCTGTTTAAAGAGCGCAAAGCCGCCCACGATAATGATGACCGCGGAAGCGAACATGACATATTTGGATTTGGCGATGAAGTTGATTTTAGTAGCCTTGATCATACGGGACATTTTAAGGGCTTTTCGTTTCGGATTTTCGACCCATTTGCTAAAGAAATAGCGGGTCATAAACAATGCCGTAAACATTGATGAGGCGATACCGATAATCAGGGTGACGGCAAAGCCTTTGATAGGTCCCGAGTCGAAATGCAAAAGGATCAAAGCGGCGATAATGGTAGTGATGTTCGAATCGAAAATGGCGCTGAAGGCTTTTTGATAGCCGGCTTGCACCGCGGAGGCGATTTTACCTGAAAGGGCAAACTCTTCGCGAATCCGTTCAAAAATAAGTACATTGGCGTCGACGGCCATGCCGACGGTTAAAATTACACCGGCAATGCCGGCTAAAGTCAGCGTCGCCTGGATGTTTTGCAAAGTTGCCCACATAATGATCAGGTTGAAGAGAACCGCAATGGAGGCTACCACTCCGGCAAAACGGTAGTATGAGATCATGGCTAATATAACGAGTATTAATGCTACGCAGGTAGCTGTAATGCCCCGGTCTCTCTCCATTTGCCCCAATTCCGGACTGACATTCTTTTCGGAAAGAATGCGCGGCGTGAAACTGAGCGAGCCGGCTTTCAAATCTGCCGTCAGCTGATTGATTTCGCGCTGTGAGAAATGGCCGGTAATGATGCCGGAATTTTTGATAGCGGCTTCCAGGTTGGGCGCGCTGATGATGCTGTCATTTAAAATGATGGCCATCCGCCATGGTCTGCCGTGTGTAAATTTGGCGTAAGGCGAACCGCTGATGCCCTCTTTGGAAAATTGTTTGGTCCAGTTATATAAATCTTCGCCGGGAGTGATCGTTTCGCCCGACTTGGCGGTCATCGATCCTTTAACTTCAAAACTTAAATAGTTGCCTTTGGAAGGATCATACGCTCCATGTACATTGGTTAAATTTGTGCCTTCCAGCGCATAGTTTTTAAATACGATTAATAAAGGATGTGTTTGGCCTTGCCAGTCTTTGAAATCATCGCCGCGGAAGAGGGCGATTTTGCTGCTTTCCGTATCAAAGGCATTGGTAATGCCGCCTTCGTTAGGTTCAGAGAGGCGGAGGCCGTTTTCATAAAGTGTTTTAGCCGCCTGCGACTTGGGAAGCGCGGTATCGGTGCCCTGTTCGGTTCCATAGAGATGTTTCCAGGCTATGGCGTTGATGCTTTCCACATCTTTGCGATTGGTTACCACCGCTTCGTTCCAGATTTCCTGTAAAAAGCGGCTCACGCTATCGGCGAGCGAGGGGTTTTCCTGCGTAAACTTTTCGTTTACAATATGAAAGAACATGCTTGAGGCTTTGATCAGTTCGGAGGCCGAAAGCCCCTGGGAGCCGGGAAAATCCATTACTATATTGTTGTCCACCTGTCTGATGTTGACTTCCGAGACGCCCATTTTATTGACGCGACTATATAGTTCATTGATGCCCTGTTTAATGTCGGCTTCATTTTTGACTACTTTATTATTTTGGTCGCGCAGCTCGAGCTGTACCGTTT
The DNA here is from genome assembly GCA_964499895.1 of uncultured bacterium. Lineage (GTDB taxonomy): Bacteria > Chlamydiota > Chlamydiia > Chlamydiales > SM23-39 > CAZCPS01. The sequence goes on from CAZCPS010000073.1 coordinate 3,460, forward strand.
TACCGCCGGAGAGGTCTAAACCCCAATGGAGAATTTTGCGGTCGTCGCCGCGGAAATATTTGCGGGCGGAAAGAGCGAGGTTGCTTAAGAAAATATTTACGGTCGGACAGGGCACTTCATATTTGCTTCTGGGATCCATACTGACTTGCGCGGCGTTGTAATTGTCTTTCCATTTCAGCAAATCTTCCTGAATCGCGGTTTCGATCTTGTTTGTGGTTAAAATTCTTTGTTCAACATCGGAAAATTCCAGAACAGCGAATTTTTTGCTGCCATGAACGGTAAAGTTTTCCCGGGTTGCTTTGAGCAGGTTGCTATAGAAATCATTTTTCTCAAAAATAATATCCTGGGAAAATTCGGAGGCAACCGGCAGATCTCGCGCCGTATAATCAAGGAAGCCGTTTTGCATCAAAATGGTTTTCAGCTGCTCAAAATCCTGTTGGAAAAGGGCCGCGTCCTCGGAGTCATGAAAATTTTGGTATTTTTTAAAAATACGGTCCAAGCCTTTTGCGATAACATAAATAGAGTTGTTACGCATGCCTTGAGGGGGAGCCGTATTCATGGCGCTCGGCGCATAGACTACCAGCCCCAGTTTTTTTTCGGCCGCGGGCAGATTTAGGTATTCGGTATAGCTGTATACCGGAAAGTTTTCTCTGGCCAGTTCATTATGTTTGGGGTGCCAGTCGTTTTTAATGACTCCGGCAACCTGCGCGGCTTCAATTTTGGCGACGGCATCCAGCTTTAAAACCAAAGCGCTTTGGCTGCCCTGCAGGGCGTTTAAATTGATCGTAAGTTCATTGCCGCGGTAGGCGATATTTTCACCGCTTTGGCGGCTGATCCAGGCAATTTCATTAATGATCAATTGATTGAAGCGCTCTCGCGCCGGTCCGGACAGGCTGTTTTTTAAAGCGATGATATCGGGATGCAGCTCCAACAGAATTTTGTCGCTGTGCCAATCTAACAGAATCCTGTTAATAAAAGTATTTTGGGGGCCTACAGTCAATTCCAGTGTGCGGGCTGCCGGCTCTTTTTGGTATTGCTGTTCCAGCATGATCGTTAAAAGGTCATAGTTCCAGGGGATTTGGCCACTGGCAAATTTTTGCGTATGTTTTTTGAGCAGATTTTCGGCTAGTACGAAAACGGTCTCTTTTTGTTCGAGTAATTTTACATTCTGCTTAATTTCGCTCTCCGGCATATCTTTCCGGTTTTGCAGCTTGACCTTTTCCATTCGAAGCTGTTCGCGATATAGGTCGAAAGCCTTGATCAGACCGGAAATGGATTCGCTATGCTCTTTGGTAAAACTTTGCGTAAAGCCGGCGGCAAAACGGGCCATAGCTTCTGAATTCTCGCCAAGTACGCCGGCAAATTCCAGAATGTTATTGGCAATATTCATGGCGTATTGCCAGGCGACGGGGCTTCTGGGATTTTCAATAATTTTAGCGATCATTTGCGAGGTTTCGCTTTGCCCGCCCACAAGCGTGCCGATTTGCGCCGCGCGGTCGAAACTGATTTCACGATAGAAAGGAGCCGGGGCGCCATTTTCATTTTTGGGCGTATAACGGAAAAATTCGACCTCTTTCCCGCTTTGGAGCCGAATGGGAATTTTTCTCTGAACAACGGCCTGATGGGATTGGAGTCCCGGTTCTTCCGGGACGAGCGAGAGCTGGGCCGGAACAAAAGATATGACCGATCCGGCTCTTGGTAAAAATCTTTTGAATTTGTCGGCTTCATTTTTGCTGGCAAAATTCAGACCTGCCTGCGAGGGATTTATGCTATTTATCTGAATGCTTTGCGGCTTAATCTCCAGTAGCTTGCAAAAAGAGTGCAGCCAATCCACCGATTCCTGTTCCATATTGTCTACGCGTTGTTCGATCTCGCGGGCAATTTGTTCGGCGTAAGGGGCTTCGATGCTCTTGCCGAGCGGTTTTGAATAATAAAGTACAGTTGGCAAGATATTATAAATTGTTAAACCAATTGCCGCTATGATGACAATTAACTGCCAGCGCTTCTTTTTTCGCATTTTTCCTCAACTTTTTTCTGGTTACACATATGCAAACCAGTTTAGCAAAAGAATAATGATTATTACAAGTGGCTTTGCTGGCAAAAGAGTCAATAAGTCTAAAATTTCTTGCTCGTAATTTTGCGTGGTTTAGTTTATTATGTTAAAAAAAATGGAGTAGGCAATGCCAAATACGATAGTAGTTGGACTGGGTTGGGGCGATGAGGGCAAAGGCAAGATTATTGATCTGCTTTCGAAAGACGCGTCAAGAATAGTTAGGGCGCAGGGCGGCAATACCACCGGCTATACTATCCATATTGCCCATGATGAATTTTTTTGCCATCTGGTGCCGTCCGGCATTTTATATCCGCATACGCGGTGCTATTTAGGCGCCGGCATGGTAATTGATCCCAAAGGACTTTTGGAAGAGCTTCATGTCCTGCAATCTAAAGGTGTAGAATATCGGGGGCGTTTTTTTATTTCACCTTACGCTCATTTGGTGTTGCCTTATCATCGAACCAGCGACGCCGTTGAGGAGCAGGCTAAAAAGGATGCGATCGGGACTACCGGCAGAGGCATCGGACCCTGTTATGCCGATAAAGCGAACCGTATTGGCATAAGGATGGGCGATCTGGTTGATTTCACTCGCTTTGAGCGACTGTTAAGACGCAATGTCGCCATCAAAAATCGGGAACGGGAAAAACTCTATGGCGAGCCCGGTTATGATGTTGAG
>CAZCPS010000074.1:0-6181 GCA_964499895.1 uncultured bacterium
TCAAGCAATTCAAGTCGGAGGGTAAAAAAGAGCTGGCTATCCGGCTGCTTGCCAATGTGCAAACCAAAAACAATGTTAAACTGCTAATCGCCGAAGTGGCGCTCGATGCCGAAGAGCTGATGCCCTTTGCCAAAGAACTTTCCGACAGGATGGGTTCCGGTCTGGTCGCGCTCGGTTCCAAAAACTGTGATCGCTGCCAAATTACTATCAATGTCGGCACCGATCTTATCGCCCGCGGCATTTATGCCAACAGCCTGATTAAAGAGATCGCCCCGATCATCGAAGGCGGCGGCGGTGGAAAAAAAGAAAACGCGACTGCCGGCGGAAAAAACCCCGGTAAACTGACCGAGGCTCTTAAAAAACTAGAAACACTGTGCTAAATATTCTAATTGAAGGCATGCAAAACGCGGCCAAGGCCGCGTTTCTCGCCAAGCTTTTAAAATCCGGCAACAAAAACATTTTGCTGCTAACCGCGGCGGCCAGCGAAGATACGCTCTATTGCGACCTTAGTTTTTTTACGCCTAAAGTTTTAGAATTGCTGCCACAGGAGTCCCAACTTAGCTTCGACATTTTAGGCTCGCGCCTGCAGACATTGCACACGCTGGCTCAAAACCCGAAGCCCCATCTCGTACTCTCAACGCTTTCCGCCGTATTTCAAAAGACGACCGCTCCCAAAAAACTGTGCCAAGAGACGCTAACATGGAAAATAGGCGACCTTGTTCCCTTTCAAATCCTGCCGGGGCTTTTGACCAGCATGGGCTATCGGCGCGATATCGTTGTCTCGGATAAAGGCACCTTTGCCCTGCGCGGCGGCATTATCGATATTTTTTCGACCAACAGCGCCGCGCCTTGCCGGATAGAGTTTTTCGGCGATGAGATCGAGAGCATCAGATCCTTTGACCCCTCATCGCAAAAGTCTTTTGCCAAGATTGATCAGGCTGCCATCTATCCCGCCATAGAAGAGCAAGAGGCCGATTTTTTCGAATATATGAAAGACTGCATCATTGTTTTCGACGACCTGGTTTCGATTGAAGACGCTTATGTCAAACTGAACATACCGGGTCTCGACATTACCTTTGCCAATTTCCCCAAAATCTTCTTCTCAAAAGATACGATCGAGACACTCGGCGAGGTTGTAATCGATAACGAAAAGATCACCTTTCCTTTATGCCACAAAGAATTTTCCGCCCGCCGCCAAAAAAACCCTTATCAGGAGCTGGGCGATTTTCTGCCCGAGGGCATGCAAACCATCTTTTTATATGAGAGCGACCATGAAAAGATTTTGCTCGAAGAAAAGTATGGCCACCCTCAAGGCTCTGACTATCAAAAGGGCTATCTTTCTTCCGGCCTGATCATGCCGCAGGAGCATATTGTTTATGTGCCCGCCGCGGTAGCGACTTCCCGGCCCAAACTGCGCCGGCAAAAGTGGCGCGATTCGGCGCATGTGCCCGAAGAGGCTTTTCATGAGCTCGAAATCGGCGATACCGTCGTCCACTTTCATAGCGGCATCGGCAAATACCTGGGCATCGAAAAGCTGAAGAGCTGCCATGGCGAGATTTCTGAATTTCTAACGCTGGAATATGCCCAAAACAGCAAAATGTATGTGCCGATCGCGCAAGCGCACCTGGTTTCCCGCTATATTGGAGCAAGAGAAGAAAAACCGCAGCTATCGACGCTTGGCTCGAAAAAATGGCTCACCATCAAAGCCCGCGCCCAGCAGCAAATTACCGGCTACGCCTCCGATCTGCTTCGCATGCAGGCCGAACGGGAGGTGCATGGCGGCTTCGCTTTTTTGCCCGACTCGGAAGATATGCGCCTTTTCGAACAGGACTTTCCCTACGATCCCACGCCCGACCAACTGCTCGCCATTACCGCGATTAAAGAAGATATGATCTCTGAAAAACCGATGGACCGGCTAGTCTGCGGCGATGTGGGCTATGGCAAAACCGAAGTTGCCATGCGCGCGGCCTTTAAGGCCGTTGCCGACGGCAAAAAGCAGGTCGCCATCCTGGCGCCGACTACCGTTCTCGCCATGCAGCACTATGAAAGTTTTATGCAGCGCATGCGCGACTTTCCGATCAACATCGCCGCCCTCTCCCGTTTCAAGACCGCAAAAGAAAATAAAATTACTTTGGAAAAAACCGCCCGCGGCGAAATAGATATTTTAATCGGCACGCACCGCCTGCTCTCTTTCGATGTCGGTTTTGTCAACTTGGGATTGATCATCATCGACGAGGAGCAGCGCTTTGGGGTAAGAGCCAAAGAACATCTTAAAAAGGTTAAGCAGGGCGTAGACTGCCTGGCCATGTCGGCCACACCGATTCCTCGTACGCTTTACATGTCGCTCATCCACCTAAAAAGCATGTCGATGATCAACTCCCCGCCGCAAGACCGCCTGCCGCCCAAAACTTTTTTGATTGAACATGACGATCAGATCATTAAAGAGGCGCTATTGCGCGAGCTTTCGCGCGGAGGACAAGCCTTTTTTATTCACAACCGCACCGAAACGATTCATAAAAAGGCCGAGCTTTTACAAACGCTCGTACCTTCAGCCAGAATCGCCGTAGTCCACGGGCAAATGCCGCCTGACCGGATCGACGCCATCTTTCATGATTTTAAAGAGCACAGATCCGATATTCTGGTTGCCACCACCATCGTTGAAAACGGCATCGACATCCCGAACGCCAACACCATCTTAATCGACAGGGCCGACGCCTTTGGCCTGGCCGACCTTTATCAGCTGCGCGGCCGGGTGGGAAGGTGGAACCGCACCTCTTTTGCCTATCTAATAACACCGGCCAATCGCGAGCTTTCGGAAATCTCGCAAAAAAGGCTCTCCGTACTCCTGGAAGCGGGAGGCTATGGCAGCGGCATCAAGATCGCCCAGCGCGATTTGGAGATCCGCGGCGCCGGCGACATTTTAGGCGTGCAGCAATCGGGGCAAGTCTCCAGCATCGGCTTTCATCTATATTGCAAAATGCTGCGCAAGACCATCCTGTCGCTCAAAGAGAAAAAACCGGCTATATTAACCGAGACCAAAATGGAATTCTCTTTCCCGGCCTTTTTACCGGAAAGCTACATTCCGGAAACTTCGCTCCGCATGGAAATCTATCATAAACTGGGCGATGCCGCTTCGGAGAAAGAGATTGAAACTGTCTTTTTAGAACTCAAGGACCGGTTCGGCTCTCCGCCACAGGAAGCCAACTGGCTCTATAGCCTGACACGCATCCGGCTTACCGCTACGCAAAAAGGCTACAGTCTGCTCAAATTTCAAAAACATACGGTGATTATGGAACAGGGCGGCAAGAAAACAACCCACCTCCTACCCAGGATCGAAAGCCCGCAAGATTTGGAAAAACTAGTCCTACCCTTCCTCTAACGGCTCGCCATTGTGGTTGATATGGCGGTTATAGGCGCCGCGCACTTCTTTGGCCAGCATCGTCTTGGCGCGTTTTAAGATTAAAACACCTTTTTCCACATGATCTTCGGTATACTTTTCAAATACACCCTCCGAACTCTTTTTGGTTTTAATACCCTCAACCGAAAGAGGCATATCCGAGATCAGAAGCAGAGCGCCCAGCGTAAAACGGCGCTTGTAGCTGGCGGTAAAGAGTGTGGCGCACTCCATCTCGATGCCTTGCGCCTTGGTCAGTTTAAGCGTATTTTTAAAATCCTCATTAAACTCCCAAAAACGCATGTTGGTAGTGTAGGTAATGCCGATATGATAAATGGATTTTTCTTTTTCGAGCACATCGGTAACCGCCTTTTGCATGAAGAAGTTGGCAAGAGCCGGCACTTCGGGCGGAAAATAATAATCGGAAGTGCCCTCGCCGCGCACCGCAGCGACCGGCACTAAATATTCACCGACTTTATATCGCCGCCGCAGCCCCCCGCACATCCCCAAAAAAAGCGAAAGCTTGATCGGCAGAAAAGAGCAGATGTCCACTACCAGCGCCGCCGCCGGCGAGCCGATTTTAAAATCCAGAATGGAAATATCTTCTTTAGCGCAATGCGCCACTTTAAACATCGAGCCTTCATATATTTTGACGCTCCGCTTCTTTGCGAAACTTTCGACATAGCGCGAGAAATTGGTGATCAATAAATTGGAGCGAAACATTTCTCCGGGCGAACCGGAATACCGCTCAAGCGTTTCGATTGCGACTCTGGTTTCAGTCGGAATTGGTATTTGCTGCATCGCTCTCCCCTTTCTATTAATTTAATCGAGTTGAAATTAAATTCCAATAGCAGCAAAATAGATGAAAAAAAAGGAAGTAAAAAATGGCACAGACATCGACCGGCGATATTAAGCCCGGCATGAAAGTAGAAATGGATAATGAGCCTTTCTATGTCGTTAGCAATGAATTTGTTAAACCGGGAAAAGGACAGGCATTCAACCGCATTAAATTAAAAAATATTATTAGCGGACGGGTTGTGGAAAAAACTTTCAAATCCGGCGAAAAACTGGATATGGCCGATGTGCGTGAGAGCGCCATGCGCTATTTATACGCTGAAATGGATAATGCGATCTTCATGGATGACCTTACTTTTGAGCAGAGCAACATTTCTTTTGAGACAATCGGCAAAACAAGGCAGTGGCTGGTCGAAGACATGGTTTATGAAGTTATTTTTTACAAAGATAATCCAATAGAAATTATTCCGCCCACCTTCATGGAGCTAACCATCGCCGAAACCGCGCCCGGCGTGCGCGGCGATACCGCCTCCGGCCGGGTCTTAAAATCCGCAACACTGGAGACGGGCGCTACCGTCCAGGTACCGATCTTCATTAACGGCGGCGAAAAGATCAAGGTTGACACACGCACATGTGAATATGTCGGCCGAGTCTAATATCTTAATTGATCGCGCGCTCATGCTAAAAAAAGCGCGCCATTTTTTTGACCGCCGCAAATACCTTGAAGTTGATACGCCGGCACTCGTCAAATGCCCCAATCTCGATCCTCATATCGAACCGATGCAAGTTGGATCTTGCGCCTATTTGCACACTTCGCCGGAATATGGCATGAAGCGGCTGCTCACTTGCAGCCTAAAAAACATTTACCAGATCAGCCATGTTTTTCGCAAAAATGAAGTAGGCGCTCTGCACAATCCGGAATTTACCATGGCCGAGTGGTACCGCCAAAATATTTCCACAGCCCGCTTCATCAACGAAACCGCCGCCTTTATCCGCCTTTTTTTAGGCCCAATGCCGCTCAAAAAGATTTCCTACCGAAAGGCCTTTATGCAATATGCCGGCGTTGACTGTTTTTCAGTCTCCATTGAAGCGCTAAAAAAACTCTCCAATCTGGATCTTGAAGACAGGGACACCCTTTTGCAACAGGCAATAGCCATCAACATCGAGCCAAACCTGCCGAAAAATACAATTGTAGTGATCTATGATTTTCCATCTTCGCAGGCGGCGCTGGCGCGTATCAACGCCGACGGCAAAACGGCGGCGCGTTTTGAATTTTACTGTAACGGCATAGAACTGGCCAACGGCTACCATGAACTGGACTCTCCCCAAGAGCAGAGAGCGCGCATGGAAAAAGAAAACACCGCGCATTATCCGCTGGATGAAAAGCTGCTCCTTGCCATGGAAAAAGGAATTGGAAACTGCCACGGCATCGCGGCCGGCTTTGATCGGCTGATGATGCTGCGCCACAATAAAAAACGAATCGAAGAAGTCCTTCCCATTGCCTGGGAAGATTTATGATTTAGGGCCAGTAAGGAAATAACCGTTATGGGAAGAGAAAAATCATGAAACCAAGTTATCATTATACAGAATGCGGGCTCAGTAATATCTACTTGATGAACGGGTATGAAATTAGTGAGACTCCTGATGGATCTGCTGTTTCAATAAAAGATATTGATGGATTGCACAAAGCAATTGGAAAATTTCTCACTTCGTTAAAGAAAAATTTAACCGGTGAAGAAATTCGGTTTATTAGACTGGAAATGTTGATGTCGCAAACGATGTTAGCTTTTCTTTTGGGCGTTAGTGAACAAACTTTAAGAAGATGGGAAAACGATAAAATCAGTATTCCAAAACCGTCTGAATCTTTGCTGCGATTACTATACCCAAACCACTTCAAAAGTCGGTTAAGATCGGCAAATTGCGTTGCTTGAGTATAATTGAACAGAGGACATGACGCAATCCCCTAGATTTATCTATGGGGTCAAGGAATGC
>CAZCPS010000075.1:0-6136 GCA_964499895.1 uncultured bacterium
CATCAAACACCGGAGAATATCATGCGTTGCTTTATTGGATTTGATATCATATGTCATTTTCCCGAGCTTCCATCACCGCAACTTATCGCCCCTCAAAGCCGGCATTTGACTCTGGCCTTTCTGGGTAACCTGACTCCCAACGAAATCGGCGCTCTGATCGAGCAGATGCCTAAACCAACATTTAAGGTTGCCTCTTGCGGCATATTTGATAAACCGCTCTCCCTACCGCCTGCGCATCCGCGTGTTTTCGCCTGGCATATTCGCTATCTGGATAACGAAAATATTCTCGCGTACCAACGGTTGCTTGCCAGTTTTTTGAACAAAGTCCAACAGCAAGAATTTCTTTCACATGTGACTCTTAGCCGCCATCCGCCTTTTACCGAACTGCTGGCAGCCTTTATTCCCCTTCCCATGACAACAGCCCATCTGCATATCTATGAAAGTCTGGGCCATAGCCAATACAAAAAGATCTGGACGCATCAGATGCTTTTACCTTTTGAAGAGTTTGAGCATACGGGAGATTTGGCCTTCATCGTTCGCGGCAAGGATTACTTTGAGCTTTTCGTACATGCCTTTTTAGCCATCGCCTTTGAACATCCCGCCCTAATCCCCTACTACACACAGAAAAGCCCCCAAGATCTGCAAGAGGTGATCATCTGCCTGAACGATCTGATTGCCGAGTTTGATATCAAAGAGGGAGCGCCGTTTAAAGCTGTCAGCTTTCATTCAAAGCTTGAAGTAAAAGAAAACCTGTTAATATGGGAGATGATAGTTGATGTTTAATATGCAAAAAATCGCGCCCTCCACCTACCTGATTCCTAAAGAGGGCAAAATGCTGGTAGACGGCCTCGTCATCGCCTCGGAAGAGCTGCTCTCATGCGAAGATATGAAAGAGCCCTTATTACAGGTTAAAAATGTAGCAACCTTGCCGGGCATCGTCGGGCATAGCATTGCCATGCCGGACATTCATTGGGGATATGGATTTCCGATCGGCGGCGTAGCCGCCATGGATTTAACCTCGGGCGTAATCAGCCCCGGCGGAGTGGGTTATGACATTAATTGCGGAGTAAGGCTGGCCACCGCTCCGGCGCAATTCAGCGATCTTGGCCGCTCCACTCAGGAAAAGCTTTTAGAAGCCATCTACCGACTGGTGCCCTCCGGTGTAGGCTATGGACACAAAGGCGAAAAGCTTTCGGAGGACGATTACAAAGCCGTCGCCGAAAAAGGAGCGCTCCTTGCCATTGAAAAAGGGTATGGCTTTCCGGCCGACCTCGAGCGTATTGAAAGCCGGGGCTTATTAGAAGGGGCGGACATTGACGCGGTATCATTAACTGCCAAAAAACGCGGGCAAGATCAATTGGGCACGCTCGGTTCAGGCAATCACTTCATTGAAATCGGCAGCATCGAGCAAATTTTTCTCCCCGATATTGCAGAGGCATGGAATATCCATAAAGGGCAAATATACATATTGATTCATTCGGGATCGCGAGGATTTGGCCATCAAATTTGCCAGGATACGATTACCGGGTTTCTAAAAAAAGGCTTTGGCAAAGACCTGTCGGACCAGCAGCTAATTGCGGCGCCAATTAATAGCCCGGAAGGCCGGCAATATTTTAGCGCTATGGCGGCAGCGGCCAACTACGCTTTCTGTAACCGGCAGCGGATTTTGCATGATGTGCGCAGAGCCTTTGCCGAAATCTGCCACTACCCCCACGAACAAATCGAGCTGCTCTACGATGTCTGTCATAATATTGCCAAAATCGAAGAGCATACAGTAAACGGCCACATGCAAAACCTCCTGGTGCATCGCAAAGGCGCAACAAGAGCTTTTGGCAAGGGCAACAAAGAACTGGCCGAACGCTTTCAAAAGACAGGGCAGCCGGTTTTGGTGCCGGGCGATATGGGCCGGTGCAGTTATCTGATGGCGGGACTTGGCAATGAACTCACCTTTTCTTCCTCCTGTCATGGAGCCGGCCGGCTAAAAAGCCGGATGCGCTCGACCAAAGACTGGAAGAACAAAGATCCGCTTGCCAGTATGGAAAAGCTCGGCATCATGGTAAAAGCGCACAGTTTGAAAACGATTGTCGAAGAAATGCCGGATGCATACAAGGATGTTTCTTTAGTAGTGCAAGCAACTGAAAACGCCAAGTTAGCGCAAATCGTCGCCAAACTGCAGCCGCGCTTGGTGATAAAAGGATGAAAATATTAATCATTGCCCAAACTTGATTTATTTTTACCTTTCAAGCTTTAAGGTCAGAAATAAGACTCAATTTAAAAAAAAGATTTGGCTTTTTAATAAACCTCACCGGCTCAGATAGATAAGTCGCAAGTCGCCTACACTAAAATTTTCACCCAAGAAAAACGGTTTCTTGCCAAGGGCGGCCGAAAAAACTTTCAAAAACTGCTGATTTTCCTAAATCTTTCATTTGAATGTTTTATGAAATTTGCCTATACTCGAAATGATTAAAAAATTTAGGTTATTTTTTATGCAACCTATCTCCGATAAAAATTAATTAATAGAAAAATAAATTAAACCTCGGATTGATTATGAGTTATTTAAAAGATTTTCGAGCAAAAATGGAAGTTGCCGATTACCCGGGTTTCCTTCAGATATGGGAAGAATATTGCTATAGCAACACTCCCGACGCGGAAGAGATTATAACAATATTGAAAGAAGCCAAACAATCCGATATCGCTCTGCCTTTCGGGCGGCATGTAGACCGGGCGCTTGCCTTATGGAAAGAAATTCAGGACCCCGTGGCCAAAAACGAAGTCCTTAAACTCATTCTCGATATCCAAACCGTCAATAGCGAAGACTTGGCGGATATCGCTACAACATATCTTGCCGAAAATCATCAGTCTGATAAATATTTTCACGAAAAAATGCGTCTTATTGGACTGCGCGACCGTGATAACTTTCAGGGCTGCCTTAGCGGATACGACCTGCTTACCCATATGAATCCAGGCAAATTTGTCTACCACACCTCCGGCTGGGGTACCGGTGAGATTATTGAAGTCTCACTGATCCGCGAGGAAGTTACCTTGGAGTTCGAACATGTTGTGGGCACTAGAACTATCTCCTTTAAAAATGCCCTAAAAAACCTGGTTACTTTGAAAGACGATAGCTTTTTAGCGCGCCGCTTCGGCAATCCCGATCTACTGGAACAAGAGGCTAAACAATCCCCTCTGACCGTCATGCATCTGCTGTTAAAAGACTTCGGACCAAAGACTGCCGCGGAAATCAAAGAAGAACTCTACGATCTTGTTATACCTGCTGAGGACTGGCTGCGCTGGTGGCAAATGGCCCGTTCCAAAATTAAAAAAGACACCCTCATTGAAACTCCCACCAACATTCGTAAACCTTTTAAATTAAGAACACAATCCGTATCACACGAAGAATCTCTGCTCAAAGAACTTGAAGAAGAGCTTTCTATTAACGATACCATCACCGCCATCTATAACTTTTTTAGAGATTTTCCGGAAACGCTTAAAAACGAAGAATTTAAAGCTTCTCTTAAGAAAAAGCTAGATCGGATGCGTGAACTGCCGGATTTAACTGATGCCCAAAAACTGCAAATTCTCTTTCTTTTAGAAGAACTTTCTGAAGAAGGCGCTTCCAACGCGGCAGCCGAACTAATCAAAAACCTGCCGTCGCTCATTGCAGCCATCAATGACATCGGCATTATTACCTTTAAGAAAAAAGTGTTTACAATAGCACGAAACGAGCGCTCCGACTGGAAATCGCTCTTCTTCGATCTGATATTCATTGTAGATCAGGCTTTGCTGAGAGAATATTTATTTACGGAACTAAACACCAAGGAACTGCGGGAAAAACTAACCCACAAATTGCAGGAACTACTCCTTAACCCCAGCGCTTATCCGCACGCTTTAGTGTGGTACTTTAAAAAGCTCTTTGACGGCGAAGATGCATCGCTTCCTTTTGCCGGCAAGGAAGGTCAATGCCGCTTTTTCGAGGCCTTTATGATCCTGCTCGACCACATCGAACCTAAGACAGAGTTTCATGACTTGGCTAAAAAAATGGTGCAAATAATTACCGCAGGTAGATTTGCGATAGTCAGGGATATTATGCAAAAGGCATCAATTGAAGAGGTAAAGGAATTTTTAGTGCTGGTTACCAAGTGCCGCATTCTTAGCAAACATGATGTGCAGATTTTTTATTCCTTGGCAAAAGTAGCCCATCCCAAGCTGAAAAATGAAGATCAGGGTGAAGAAGTTGAAGATAATATCATATGGACAACACAAGAAAACTTCGAAAAGATACAGCAAAAACTTAAACATATAGCTACTACCGAAATTGTGGAAAACGCCAAAGAAATTGAAGAAGCGAGATCGCATGGCGATCTGCGGGAAAACGCCGAGTTCAAGGCCGCTCTGGAAAAAAAGAGTCGTTTGCAATCGGAAATGCAGCTGCTCTCCAGCGGCATTAACCGAGCCTGCATCTTGACCAAACAAGATGTAGACACCTCTAAAGTAAGCGTCGGTACCATTGTGGAATGTGAAAGTGACAAAGGCCGCAAACAGTCATATACTTTTTTGGGTCCGTGGGATGCAGAGCCGGAAAAGCAGATCTTTGCCTTCCAGTCCAAGATGGCTCAGCAAATAGCCGGAAAAAAAGTGGGTGACGATTTTGAGTTTCTGGGCGAAAAATTTTCTATCAAAGCAATTAAGAATTACTTTGACTAGAAACGCCCCATAAAAAATAATCGCTAGTATTGTGTTTATGTCAAGCTGACATGGCACATTTAAATTAGCCGGTTTTTCACCAAGGAAGTTTGTCATGGAAGATTTATTTTGCAATTCAAGCGCTCCATCATCACAGCTTGTGATTGCAAGTACCAATATTCATAAAATCCGCGAAATCAAAGCCATACTATCGCAATTTTACCGATTTGACATTTTGAGTTTGCGGGATTTTCCGGATTATAAGCCTCCTGAAGAGAGCGGCACATCTTTTAAAGAAAATGCCGTTTTAAAAGCTGTCGTTGCAGCTAAAGTTTTAAATCAATGGACCTTGGCGGATGATTCAGGCCTGGTTGTCCCTGCCCTTGGCGGCGCACCCGGGGTCTTTTCAGCCCGCTATGCCGGAGAAAAGGCTACTGATGCCGACAACCGCAAAAAGCTATTACTAAACATGCGGCATTTAGCGGATCAGGATCGTACGGCATATTTCGAGTGCTGCGTTGCGCTGGCTTCGCCCGCCGGCGAAGCCAAGACAGTTACAGCCACTTGTGAAGGCTCCATTTTGCAAACAGAACGCGGCGGCAGCGGCTTTGGCTACGATCCGCTCTTTGTCAAACATGAGTATAATAAAACTTTTGCCGAGCTGGAAGAAGCTACCAAAAACCGCATCTCCCATCGGCGTAAAGCCCTCGATAAAATTTTGCTTTCATTAGAATCGCTAACCGGCTAAGGAATGCGTTTTTATATCGACGGCTACAATTTTCTCTATTTCTTTTCCCAAACAGATGGACCGCTCCGGTCTCAGAGAGAGGAAATACTTTCGTTTATTGATTCTTTTGCCGGCAAGTTGGGGTTACAAATTACCATCGTTTTTGACGCCCAGCATACTTTTGGAGAAGTGGCTAAAAGAGATTTCTTCGGAGCTCTGGAAATCATCTATACGCCGGAAAAGATGACCGCCGATGACCTGCTCCTGGAAATGCTTAGAGTAAAAAAAAGCCATGATCAAATCACCATTGTCACCAATGATAAAAAGTTAGCCTCTCTCTGCCGGCAACTTGGAGCCCGGACCATATCGCATAGTGCTTTTTTAGCCTTTTTAGCAAAAAAAGAGCTCAAAAAAGAAGAGCAGAGCCAAGTAAACCCGCAAGATTCTCCGGCCCAGATCAAAAGACTGCGTGCCATTTTTGAAAAAAAATTGAAAGACAACTCTTAGGGCCCGTAAGGAAATAACTACCCATTTCAGAGAGCGCGAAAGCTCCCGCGATTGACCGATCGTAAGCTACCTAATATTAGAAATATAGGGCCTTGTTACGATCGATCAAGCCCGGGGCTTTGGCGCAGCTGAAATGTGGTAGTTATTTCCTTACGGGCCCTTAGCTCGACTTTGTACATTTTTGAAGCATGATTTCTGCAAGCTATTGACTTTCTATGA
>CAZCPS010000076.1:0-5968 GCA_964499895.1 uncultured bacterium
GGTTTCGCGATCCGCATGAGAGCTTAAGAACTCTTTTTTTATAAGTCGGGCCATAAATGGCCTGTGCATCGAATGTTTTTTCATAATTTCTCTAGACAAAAAAATGTAATAACCATTTTTATAATATTAACCAGTTTCAGGAGTTAGCCTTACATGCGTACAACAGTTTTATTTTTTGTTTTATCAGCTATTTTTACCGGCTGCGGATTTGACCAGGGCATACAGCGAGAATATATCATCTCGGAGTCGAATGTTGAAGAGGTGGCCTCTAGCATCACTACGGAAGCTGATTCGGAATTATAGTTCCGAGCAGTCGTTTGCGTCATAGCGTTTTTTTAGCTCATGCTGTTTTTTATTGGAAATGCCGCCTAAAAATTCAATGGCCTGACGCATGCGAACCCGAAAACGGTCTTTGCCCAGCAATACGGCCGAAGCAAAAAATGGCGGGCCAAATTGTTTGCCCATCATGGCTGAAAAGAGGATCGGCATGATAATTTTTTTATGGTTTATCGCAAAGAGGTCGGCTATGTTGTGCGACACTTCTTCTAGCGTTTGGGCATTCCATTCCTGCCTTTTTTCCAGCGACCAAAGCAGTGCCTGCAAAATGTAGGCGCTCTTTTCCGGAGTCGTCTCCTTGGGACAGAGCATGGCGCTAGTCCAATTAAGGTTGCCGATAAATAAAAAGTCGCATAGTTCAAAAAAGTCGGCAAAAGTTTTCATGCGCGTATGGCAGAGCGGCATGAGCTTTTTTAAAAAATGGTCGCTAAATTGCCACTCTTTAATTTTGAGCAGCAGCTCGTCTTGGGTGAGTTTGTCGATAATATAGCGCTGGTTGACCCATTCCAGTTTTTTAATATCGAAGATCGCGCCCGACCTGCCAAAACGGCTCTCGTCAAAATCGGCGATGATTTTATCCAGCGAATAGATCTCCAGATCATCGGGCATGCTATAGCCCATCAGTGTTAGGAAGTTAGTCAAAGCTTCGCTCATAAAACCGCTGTCGCGGTAGTAAAAGATCGAGGTCGGATTTTTGCGTTTTGAGAGCTTTTTACCGTCCAAAGAGAGTAGAAGCGGCAAGTGCATAAAGACCGGCATTTGCCAGCCGAAAGCTTGGTAGAGCAGCACATGCTTGGGCGTTGAGCTGATCCATTCATCGCCACGGATGACATGCGAAATTTCCATAAGATGGTCGTCGACGACGACGGCAAAGTGGTATGTTGGAAAGCCGTCCGACTTCATTAAAACCTGGTCGTCGATATCGGCCCAAGGAGCGCGGATGGTGCCTTTAATGGTATCTTCGAAGACGCATTCGCCGGAAAGGGGTACTTTCAAACGAACGACATAAGCCTCGCCGGCCTCTTCTCTTTTTTTGATCTCATCAGGCGATAAATTGCGATAGCGGCGATCATAGCCCGATTTAAGATTCTGTTTGGCGGCGATCTCACGCATCTCGGAAAGTTCTTCCTTGGTGGCAAAACACTTGTAGGCCATGCCTTTGTCGAGCAAAATCTGAATGTATTTTTGGTAAATGGGCAGCCTTTCGGATTGGCGGTAGGGTCCGAACTCTCCGCCGATATCAGGGCCTTCGTCCCATGTAACGCCGCACCAGTGCAGCGCGTCAAAAATGTTTGTTTCATATTCAGGGCGGCCCCTTTTTTGATCGGTATCTTCAATGCGCAGAATGAATTTGCCGTTATGATGGCGGGCGAAGATATAATTGAACAAACCGATATAGGCTGTGCCGACATGTGGATCTCCCGTCGGAGAAGGAGCTATGCGTGTGCGAACATTCATTTTTCACCTGAAATTAATCATAATTTTTTTCGGTAACTTCTACCAGAAAGGAGAGATCCTTGGCTACATTGATAGCTTCGGTTAGCTGCAGATCGGCTGCGTTGAAGATTTCTACCGGTTGCGTATCATATTTTTTTTCTTTGATCTCATTTAAAAAACTTTGATAGACAGCGCTGTTTTTAATGCGCTTTTGTGAGTTTGCGTGTAGAACAGGCAGATGTTTGGTGTAAGTGGAGAGCCTTTGTTGCAGGTTGTTTTTGTAAAGCAGGCTAATGCGGGTGCGGTGCGAGAGAGGCACATCCTGCAGGTTATCTTCAAAGCCGGCAAGAATCGAGTCATTTTCAAGCGGAAATTTACTGAATTTTTCGCCGATTTCCATTTCCGAGAGAATGCCCGGCACCGGTATGTCGGAAATAACGCCTGTTAGCTGCGGGCTTTTGCCGGAAACGGTGTAATAGCAGCCGCGCGTGACATTATATTCGCCTTTAGGATTAATCTGAGTCTCTTTGATCGCGTCTAATGTGAAGGTCTGAAAAGTTCCCTTGCCAAAGGTGGCCTCGTCGCCGACAATAATCGCCCGGCCATAGTCTTGCAGGGTTTGGGCGACAATTTCGGCTGCGGAGGCGGAAGCTTTGCTCACCAGTACAATTAAAGGTCCGTCCCAGGTTACCTTGCCGTCAGTATTGCGCCAATGCTGAATATGGCCGCTATTGTCTTTAGCCGACACTACAATACCCTTGCCGATAAAGAGGCCGGCTACTTCGACGGCTTGCGGCAGAAAGCCGCCGGCATTGTTGCGCAAGTCGAGAACGACAGCTTTAAGACGGTGTTCTTTTTTGTAATTTTCCAGATGTTTTTTTAAGTCCTGCGCTGAAGAGGTGTTTTGGTCCTGATAAAAAGAGTGCAGCCGCAAGTTGATAATGGAGCCGTCGGCAAAAGGTTCCTCAAAAGTTTCCGTACGAGCTTCTTCCAGCACGACTTCGCCGCGCTCGAGCGAAATATTCATCTTTTGTGTTTTTTTATCGGCGTCCTCGCGCAAGACCGTTAAGAGAACAATCGAACCTTTTTCGCCGCGGATTAACTCCACGGCTTCCGTAATATCCATTCCGACGATGGGCTCTTTATTGACGGCAATAATGCGATCGTTAATCCGGAGTTTGCCCGGCAGAGAGGCCGGACTGTTTTCGATGACGCGGACCACGGAAAAGCCTGAAAGCGAGTCTTTGAGCAGAGCGCCGATGCCAAAAAGGCGCTGTTGCACTTGAAACATGAACTGATTGGCTTCGGCGGGCGTAAAATAATTGGTGTGGGCGTCAAGTGAAGAAGAAAACGCTTTTAGAATGAGGCTAAGCAGCAGCTTTTGTTTTTTCGACGGTTCCTTTTCCGAAAGATCGTGCTCTTTTTGCAAGCGGCGCTTTTTTAGCATTTCTAAAAATTGGTCTTTCGGATCTTCGCCCAATTTTTCACCCGCTTCAATGTGCAGCGCTTTAATTTTAAGCAAACGGCAGAGCAGCTCTTCTTTAGAGGTAGCCCAGGAAAGCCCTTTTAATTCATCGAAAGAGGTCGGTGTAAGGGGCGAGCTGGCATCGACTTCGATTTCCAGTTCGTTGCGTCTTTGAATGGCAGCGAGCATTTTATTGTGGATCTGTTCGAAGATGCTGTATTCGTTGTTGCTAAAATTGTTGGTCAGCGCTTGAAGCAGTTCGGGGGTGGGGTGGGCCCATTCGGCAATATCGGACTCGATGAAATAGATTTTTAGCGGGTCAAGCTCTTCCAAAAAGTTTTGCAAGATGCGCTCGGATAACGCCGGCGTGATTTTTTTATAGGAAACATGCGCTTTTAAAATTTCGGAAATTTTAGTTTTAACATCGTTAGGCGTAATATCAGGCAACCTTGCGGCGCCCCATAGCTGACCGCAAATAACTATAAGTAAAATGAGTAGCTGTCGCATTAATTGCCTCTAAAAGCGTGAATTCAGATAAATTTAGCCAAAAGGTAAGTATACTCTGCACGCCGCTTAGTCGTCAATGTATTGAATGAGAGCTTTTTCGGTGTTGTTAAAATGTAATTTGATATATCTTATCTTTCAATTTTTGATGAACAGACCGGAATATGACCAATATCATAAAGATTCAATTTGACAGGAGCGAGTTTTCCCTGATGCAAGATTTGCTGGAGGAGATGCCCGTCTCAACTTTGGCTGAACAAAAAGTATATCAGTCGGCGCTAACTCTATTAATGGAGCATCCCGAGCGGGCAGGCGGTTTTTGCGGCAGCAAAGCTGCTTCGGGGTATTTTAATGACCGGATCGCAATAAGAGTTTTGCATCCGGAAAATTATGGTTCTTCAGAAAAGGCGATAGCAATCCGCGTAGCGTATCTTCAAGCAATTTTTTTGTTTTTACAAAAAAGGGGAGTATTTGCTTGCGAAGCCGAATGGGATGAAGCTCTTTTGCTAAAAAAGCTGAGGAAGAGGGAAATATCATTTTTGCGAATAGAGCGGCATTTGCTGACAAAAAAGCTTTGTTTGGCGGCTATTGAAAGTAGTGCCGGCCACTTGTGGTCCATTCCGCCTTTTCTTCGAGATGAAGATGTTTACGAGGCGGCGCTTCGGAAAGAGGGGTCGTTGTTTGAAAAGATTCCGGAAAATCTGCGAACCTACCGGTTATGTCTTGCGGCGGTCCGAAAATATGGGCCGGCGCTTAAAGAGGTGCCTTTGGCTTTGCAGACGGATGAAATCTATCTTAATGCCGTGCGGCAATGCGGCCAGGCCTTGCAGTTTGTGCCAAAAGAGCGGCGCTCCCATAGGATTTGCTTAGAGGCGGCAATCGAAGACAGCTATGCTTTGTGCTATGTGCCGCAAGACATTATGTCGGACTCGATAGCCGGTGTGGCTGTGCGCTGTAATGGCCTGGTCTTGCGTTATGTGCCGACGGCCCTGCGAACGAAAGCCATATGCAAGCTAGCCGTTCGCCAGGATGGTCTGGCTCTGGTTTCCGTACCTCCGGAGCTGAGAACCGTTGCGGTTTGCCGCGCTGCCCTGCTGCAAGATTTGACTAGTTATATAAAAGAGTTTTTAACTTAATCTATTGATTTTTAGCTGTTTATATTTTAATTTTACTCTTTATGTCTTAAAAATGATTTATTCCCGTAAGTCTTTGAAGCTTAATTTTATGCGTTAATGTTAAGAAAATTAATAAAAAAAGTTAAGGAAAGATTAAGAAAAAAGCTTGAATACAATTAATATTTTTGTAACAATAGAAGCTTGTTAAGAAAATATAATATTAATACATAACTTAAAATAACAAAAAATAACTAATAATATTTGTCGGAGGATAATATGTCGAGTAATAATGGGTGGTTTGGCGAGCAGCTTTTTGTTGAAGTGACGCCTGATGAAACACCGGTAAAAGAAGCCGTATCGATCACTGAGGCCGCACGCATCAATAATGTGACGCGTCAGGCGATCTATGTGGCGATTAAACAGAAAAAATTAAAAGCTACAAAAGAATCTACCAGATGGACAATCAGACTGGAAGATCTGGAAAACTATCGTAAAAATAAGTATTCCAGAAAAAAGTCTACCTTTGAAGGCGAACTTCTTTTCAATAATAATTTAGGTTATTATTCCGTAAACGAAGTTGCTAAAATGCTGAATGTGCCTGCGCAAAAAATTTATTACGCAACACGCGTCGGCCATTTAAAAGCCGTGCAAAAAGGCGCTGCCTGGGTAATTCATATCGATGATGTGCGCTCCTATAAAGATAATTACCTGAATCGCAAAGTTTGCAATCAGGATGTCGTTTAATTGAAAAAGTAGTTTTTTTCAAAAAGTAAAGCCTCCAGTGTCTGGAGGCTTTTTTTTTGCAGTCAAAAAGCGCCATAAGATGCTAAAATGGCTTCTCATTATATTATAGGGATTTTTATCGATGCTTTACATGGACCTTAAAATGGTTTATTATCAGTGTGAATATGCGGCGAAAAATATCGTGCTTGATTTGTCGCTTTCTCTGGATTCCGGTGAATATAGCGTTGCCCGCACCCGTGAATATCAATCGCGCATTACCAAACAGATAAAAGTTTTATTTAGCTTTCTTGGCGAAATAGAGCCTTTGTCCCAAGAACCGCTTCGATTGCGGCTGCAAACCGTCAACAATGAATGGCAAACAATGGTA
>CAZCPS010000077.1:0-5959 GCA_964499895.1 uncultured bacterium
CTTAATTTTGGCGGCTTCTCTTTGAATCGGGCTCATCAGCTAATCCTTGCTCATCCTCAAAACCGATGTTCCTTATATGCGCGTCTAGGTCCGAAGCGGCGCGCTTATCGGCTGACAGAGTGGTCGCATAGAGCTTGGTCTGCTCGAAGAGCTCGGCTAATTCTTCCAATGAAGTAGTCTCTAATTTGCCTGAGATCAAGGACTTTGTTTTTACATTATTCCAAATATGCGAAAACAACAAATCCTGGTTTATCCATTGCAGCGATAATCGATCACCCGCCAAATCCGGCGCTCCTATGCCAATAAATTTCATAGCGGAAGCTTCAATCTTTATCCACAAGGCAATAAAGACTCTGCTATCGGCAGTTACGCTGTCAGCATAGCGCCGGCTGAGCTCAAAAAGTCTTTCTGAATTTTCCGGAGTTATGGCTGGATATTTGCTTATAATCTCTGCTTGCATAGTATTCCCAACTTCCTGAAATAGAAAATCTTTCCGGATAAACGAAAGGGCAATTTGTTCAACAAAAAGGGAATCCGCCGTGACCTGAGGCGCTGCAATACGGGGTAATACCGGAGAAAAAGCAGAGCCTTCGCACACACCCTCAATTAGCCTGTTAGCCTGTTTTTGCGCTTCAAATTGCTGAAGTTTAGCCACAGCAGTCTGGGCAACTTTCAAAGGTAAAGCCAAAAGCCTTCCGATAGTCGAAAAGGCTGTATCCGGCGAATAGTGATCGCTAAATAGTTTCCAGACACTAATAATTTTATTTAGAGTCTCATGCCTTTTGGTAGCTATTGGCTCGCTCGGCACATCGGCCGAGGCATAGAGGGGCTCTACATGATGTCTGATCCATGTATCAAGCCAGTTTATTCCATTCCTGCTTTGGCCAAAACAACGCTTATCAACAAAGCCGCAAATCTGCTTAATAATTTCATAAAGAAGGACCGGATCAGGTAGTGAACCGTCTTGAGTGCTGCTGCCGGGATTCACTAATTCGGAAATTCTTTTAATCATTTCCAGAAAGGCTTTTTTTGCATTTGCATCACGATAACCGGAAGTCTTAAAATGGTTCCATTCATCGGTCATAACATTAATTCTCGCGGTCAACATTTCCGAAAGCCGGACTTTTTGCCAAATCGGATTATGGCATAAGTCCATTTGATCGCAAATCCAGCGTCCCAGCTGATTTTTAAATTCCGAATCCAGATCAGGCTGATCATAAATTCTCAATTCTCTTTGGATAACTCTAAAAAATAATTTAATGTTTACATCATTAATGCTTGCTGTCACAGAAAAACCTTTTATTAGTAAAAACTGCAAACACAATGCCAAATAAAACAATAAAATTCCAGCTTTAAAATAAAATTTTTTTGCTAATTATTTTATTAACGATGCATAAAAATCGCTTTTCTTGCTTAATTTGCTATTTGCATGTACAATATATTTAACCAACTTCATTCTGAACATTTTCCAATAGGGATTAAAAAGAGTAAATATATGTACCAACCGGACAAAATCCGCAATATCGCCATTATCGCCCACATCGACCACGGCAAAACAACCCTGCTAGACGGCCTTTTAAAACAGGCGCACACCTTCCGCGACAACGAAAAAGTCCCTGAAAGGGTTATGGACTCCTACGACCAGGAACGCGAGCGCGGGATTACCATCTTTTCGAAGATTACCTCCATTTTGTATAACGATTATAAAATAAATATTATCGACACGCCGGGACACGCCGATTTTTCCGGAGAGGTAGAAAGAATTTTAAGCACAGTCAATTCGGTGCTGCTTCTGATCGACGCCAAAGAAGGGCCGATGCCGCAAACGCGTTTTGTACTCATGAAATCCCTGCAAATGGGTCTCTGCCCGATTGTGATTGTCAACAAAATCGACCGACCGGCGGCCGATCCGGACCACAGCCTGAATATGACTTTTGATCTTTTCGTTGAATTGGGCGCTACCGACCGGCAGCTGGACTTCGCGCATTGCTACGCGTCGGGACTGCAAGGCTACGCGCTTACCAATCTTGGCGATCCTGCGGTTGATATGAAACCGCTTCTGGATTTGATTATCTCTAAATCGCCGGCGCCGAGCGGCGACCTGAAAGCGCCCTTTTTGATGCAGGCGACAACGATGGACTATGACAACTTTGTAGGCCGACAAGCCTGCGGACGCATTTTGAATGGAATTGCCAAAAAAGGCATGCCGATCGATTGCATTGACAATATGGGGCAAAGAGAGCGTTTTCGCATTCAACGCATTGAAGGCTACGCCGGCCTTAAAAAGGTTGAAGTGGAAGAAGCGGGCGTCGGCGACATTGTTACCGTCTCCGGTATTGAGGATGTGATGATCGGCGACACCCTCTGCGCGCCGGAAAATACCATAATAATGCCTCCCATCTTCATCCAGGAGCCGACTCTTTCGGTCGACATTATGGTCAACTCGGGACCTTTTGCCGGCAAGGACGGCAAAAATCTGACTATGAACAAAATCCGCGACCGGCTGATGCGCGAGAAAAAGGCCAATGTCACCCTCAAGATCGACGCGCCGGAAGGCACGATCGATAAAATTACCGTCTCCGGCCGGGGTGAGCTGCACCTGGCGGTACTGCTTGAAGCCATGCGCCGCGAGAATTTTGAATTTTGCGTTTCCAAGCCGGTGGTCATTATTAAGGAAATCGACGGCGAGAAGCATGAGCCGATTGAAACCGTCCATGTCAAGGTGCCGGCTGAATTTACCGGTGCCGTCATCGAGGAGATTGGAAGGCGAAAAGGCGAAATGCAGTCGCTCGACACCAATGAGCACAACATCGCCAGCCTGGACTTTTTAGTACCCACGCGCGGCTTTATGGGCTGCCATAGTGAAATGATGACTCTGACAAAAGGGCTAGCGGTAATGACTTCGCGCTTTGACCATTATGGCATCTGGCGGGGACCGCTTCCCGGCCGCAAACGCGGCGTCATGATTTCGATTTGCGGCGGCAGCGCCAACGCCTACGCTATGTTCGGCCTGCAAAAGCGTTCCGTGATCTTTGTCAAACCGGGCGATGAAGTCTATGAAGGGATGATCGTCGGCGAAAACAGCCGTGAGAACGACATGATTGTCAATGTCATCAGAGCCAAACAAATGACCAATGTACGCTCGGCCGGCAAAGACGAGAACATCGTTCTGACACCTCCGCGCGCGTTTTCGCTGGAAGAGGCGATCAACTTTATCGAAGATGACGAGCTACTGGAAATCACGCCAAAAAACATTCGGCTAAGAAAATGGGATCTATTGGAGATCGACCGCAAAAGGCGTTCCCGCAAGGGGCCCTAAGGGTCTCGCATAATTGCCACTTGGATCATCGTGCTTAAGAAGAGCGAGAAAAATCGCCTCAAGATCATGGAAGCGTTCTGTGCTCGTAAAGATGTGGATTCTTTTATCAAACTCGTAGACAATAGAACCATCGCCGTATCTAGTGCTCTGTAATTGGCGAAGATTCACGCGAGATGGTGGATATTACTGAGCTCAGCACCAAAATCGCGCAGATTGCCGCCCGGTAAAATAAACTCCTCATGACGATTGATGAGATTATAGCCGATATTGAAGGAACAAATAACGCATGAAAAACAACAAGACCAATAACGAAATCATCATCTACCAATCAGATGATGGAACACCGCGCATTGAGGTTCACATAGAAAATGAAACGGTGTGGCTCTCGCAGGCAAAAATAGCCGAACTTTTCGGCGTCCAAAGACCGGCGATTACA
The DNA here is from genome assembly GCA_964499895.1 of uncultured bacterium. Lineage (GTDB taxonomy): Bacteria > Chlamydiota > Chlamydiia > Chlamydiales > SM23-39 > CAZCPS01. The sequence continues at coordinate 3,756 of CAZCPS010000077.1, forward strand.
AAACATCTAAAAAACATCTTTGAAAGTAGAGAATTAGAAGAAAAGTCAGTTAGTTCCATTTTGGAACATACTGCCGCCGACGGCAAGACTTATCAAACTCAATTCTATAACCTTGATGCCATCATCTCTATAGGCTACCGTGTTAACTCTGCAACTGCAACCAAATTTCGCATCTGGGCAACCACACGCCTGCGCGAGTACATCATCAAAGGCTTCACGATGGACGATGAACGCCTGAAGAATGCCGGCGGAGGACTCTACTGGAAAGAGCTTCTGGAACGCATTCGAGACATCCGCAGCAGTGAGAAAGTCCTATACCGCCAAGTGCTTGATTTATACGCGACAAGCATAGATTACGATCCAAGGGGCAACGAATCAAAAAGTTTTTTCGCTATCGTGCAGAACAAACTGCACTATGCCGCAAATGGCAAAACAGCTGCCGAGTTAATATCTGAACGCGTCGATGCGGATAAGCCGTTTATGGGGCTGATGTCTTTTGGCAAGAATGGCGTTCGCAAGACAGATGTAACGATTGCAAAAAACTATCTATCGGAAACGGAGATCAAAAAATTGAATAATGTTGTTTCGGCGTACTTTGATATCGCCGAACTGCGTGCGCTGGATCAGAAGCCAACGACAATGAAAGACTACATCAATCAACTTGACAAATTGATTACCTCGATGGATCGTGCGGTATTGAGCGCTGCAGGAAAGGTGAGCCACATAGAAGCAGAAGCCAAAGCCCATGCCGAATACGCAAAATATCAGGTGAAAACACTCTCACCTGTAGAGGGGGCGTATCTCGACAGCATCAAAATTGTTCAGAAAAAGGTTGAGAAAAAGGTGAAAGCGCAAAAGCCCAATCCAAAGAAATAACTATAACTAAGCTCATAAGCAAAATAGAAAAGCTAATCGCCGAGCTTAGGCAAAGAGTTCTTCGGAAGCGCTCTTGCCGACCCTGATAAACTGCTCAAGATCCCGCCCAAAAATTGTCTCGGCGCCGGAGGAGTCTACTTGCAGAGCCCCCCTGTCTCTTAGCATTAGGTAAAGCTCGTCTCTAATCTCATTCGACGAAACAATCACGCCTTTGATATGGGCGGGATCGAGGCGTTCTTTAAACATGATTTCATGACCGCCATGCCATGGATTGGCATTAAGTTCATCAATAAATTCAAAAAGGTTGGGCCTCTCGTCATAACTGTCAAACCAGAAATCATCCTTAAAGCGGCGATTGCCAAAGTTATCGGTCAAATACTGATAAGAGCCGGTATCGAGCGCGTCGAGCGACAGAACCAGCTGCAGACCATATTTACTGTAATACCAAAGAGCATGCGAAAGCTTTTCATTTGCATCGCAAGACCTTTCCGAGATCATTTGTGTAAAGACGCTGTCGGCGCCTCCCGAATAATAGTCACCCCAAGAACTAAGCCCGCCTTGCGGCACCCCGATTTCGTTTCTCGTCTCATGCGAGAGCATGCCCATATTCAATAGTGAAATTAAACGATCGGCCATGTCGTTTGCATCTTCAGCGCCCATCATCGCGGCGGTCAGTCCCCTGGCTCCCCTTTCATAAGCTTCTTGTCCCAGGCCTTTAATGGCAAAACGGGTTTTACCGGGCATAATTTCATATAGTTCCATTTGGGGTAAATAGGTGTCAAAAACCGATGCCATATCCGGATTTTGTTCAATCATGCGCGCCTTTAAAGCGTCTATCGGTAAATCAATAAAGGCATCTTCGCGCTCGAAATGAGTCGATTCCCTAGGACTGAAAATATGAAAAAGGTGACCAAGTTTCATGCGCTCGATATCACTTGCGGCAGAAGCGTGCAGCGCATGGTCCAAATCGAGCAGGGAGAGCGCCTCATGCAAATCATAAATATTTTTATCCTTATCCATATATACCGTTACGCGGTCATATAAATTGGGCAGATCATCATCGCTGCCGATATCGATCTCAAAGGACTGATCCAAAAATATCGAATAGATATTATTCACGACCTGCTCCGATTGCGCTTCGGCTCCATTTTTAATTCGCAGATGGGCAAAGTTGGAACCCGAAAGACGCAAAACATCATCCAGCGCCAAGGGATCTTTGGACTTTAGATCAGCAACCATCCGCTCGAGCCTTTCTCTAAAAACATGGCCGAGCTTATACCGAAACAACCTGAAGAATCGGATTTTCGGCGGCTTCAAAGCGCTGCAAT
>CAZCPS010000078.1:0-5937 GCA_964499895.1 uncultured bacterium
ATAAATTCCATTGTCGGCGGCATCGTCGCTTCGTCAACGCTAATTGGTCCCGCGGCCGGCGCCACTTGGACAGTGGCCTCTGTTTACGCCGGCACAGTCGGCGCCATTTCATTTAGCAATATCGATATTATTTCAGGCTCGCCCGGCAGTAGCGATTCGTTGATTGGCCCGGCGGCCGGCGACATCTGGACGCTCTTTGAGCCCAAAGCCGGAGCCCTTGCGGATATGGCCATTAACTTTAATTATATGGACATTTTGCAGGGCGGCTCCGGAAGCGGCGATACCCTAACCGGATATAATACGACTGAGATCTGGTCTATTACCGGCGCCAATAGCGGCGAACTTAACGCTGCTGAAGTTTCGTTTAGCAATATCTATAGTGTAACGGGCGGAACGGGCAATGATTCCTTTATTTTTGATGACGCGTCCTCCCTTTCCGGCGCGGTGGATGGCGGCTCCGGCACAAATACGCTTGATTTTTCCGCCTGCACCGGCAGCTTTACGATTGGCGTCGATGGGGCTTCGGGCAAGATTCTGGGCGGCTTTACCAATATCGATTTGATTGTCGGGGGTACGGCGGCTACCACTACCCTGATCGGCCCCGCCGCCGGAGCCGCATGGACGCTCTCCTCTGCGAATGCCGGCACGGTCGGCTCGATTTCCTTTAGCAATATTGATATTTTAGAAGGCGGCAACGGCGCTTCCGATTCGTTGATGGGCTTTAATACAAGCGAGATCTGGTCTATAATGGGCGCCAATAGCGGAACGCTTGACGCGGCATCGATTTCGTTTAGCAATATCTATAGTGTAACGGGTGGAACAGGCAATGATTCGTTTATCTTTGATGATGCGGCCTCCCTCTTCGGCGCGGTAGATGGCGGCTCCGGCGCAAATGAGCTGAACTTTGCGGCCTGTACCGGCAGCTTTACGATTAGCGCCCTTGGCGCTTCGGGCAAGATTCTGGGCGGCTTTACCAATATCAATTCGATTGTCGGGGGTACGGCGGCTACTACTACCCTGATTGGCGGGGCGGCGGGCGCGACTTGGACTATGACGGCGGCAAATACCGGCATAGTCGATGCCATTGCCTTTAGCAATATTGACATCCTGCAAGGCGGCTCCGGCTCTTCCGACACACTGATCGGCTGCAATACAACCGAAACATGGTCTTTAACGCTTGCCAATGCCGGCTCCCTGTCAGCGGCGGCCATAACATTTAGCAATATCAACAATCTGGAAGGCGGCAGCGGCAACGATTCGTTTATTTTTGTGAACGAGGCATCGGTTACCGGCACTTTGAATGGCGGCTCCGGCACGAATGATCTGGATTTTGCTCTTTGCACCGGTTCGTTCACTATTAGTGTAATGGGCGGCTCCGGCAAAATACTTGGCGGCATCTCCAATATTAATATGATAGTCGGCGGCGCGGCGGCAACTACAACTCTGGAAGGACCCGCAGCCGGAGCTACATGGACCATGTCCTCTGCCAACACCGGATCGTTGGGATCTATCGGCTTTTCGGCAATCGATATTCTTCTTGGCGGCAATGGCGCCGCCGATACTTTGGTTGGCTCCGCTGCCCTTGAAACATTTAATATTACCGGAACAAATAGCGGCACGCTTTCGGTCTCGGCCGTTTCTTTTGGCAACATATACAATTTGACGGGCGGCGCCTCGGATAATTCGTTTGTGCTGGTGGATGCCGGGCTGCTCGACGGCTCCTTAAATTGCGGCGGCGGCTACAACGATATAGACGCCTCAGCTTGCACCGGCGCGTTAATAATCAGCCTGCCGCTCTCTTCATTGAGTAAAATCAAGGGCGGCATTACCAATATCCAAATGATTATAGGCAACGACGCGGCGGGCAGCAAGCTGATCGGTCCGGCTGCCGGCGACACATGGCATATTACCGGCGATAATGCCGGTTCTCTAACGACTCTGGAGATGGACTTTACCGGGTTTGTCAACTTGGTTGGCAGCGCGGATCATAATGACACCTTTATCTTTGACGATGCCTTTGCTTTGGATTCGATTGACGGCAACGGCGGAGCGGCCAATCAGATTACCGGATCTGCCGGCACGGTTGTCTGGTCGGTAACATCGCTAAGAGCGGGTGAAATTGTTCAGGGCGTGTATACGGCCGCCTTTAGCAATATTCACATATTGCAGGCGGGTGCCGGCGCTAACACTCTGTCGTCTCCGGTTGCCGGCGACATCTGGACGCTTTCGGCGGCGCAAGCGGGATCTCTCTTTGGCGGCGGCGTTTCGTTTGCGGGTATGGATACACTGTCGGGGCACAATAGCGATACATTAATTGGTCTGAATGTTACGGAAACATGGACGATAGATGCTGTAGACGGCGGTTCCATGTCGGCGGCCGCTGTGGCGTTTAACGGTATGAGCTCACTTTTTGGCGGCTCCGGCGCGGATACCTTTAACATGGATGACGCGGCTTCGCTTTCGGGCGCTCTAAACGGCGGCGGCGGCACCAATATACTGGATCTCACTGCCTGCGTGAACCCCTTCATCCTGAATCTGGACGGGGAAGCCGGCACCAAAATAGTTGGCGGCGTTACAAATATTACAACGATTATCGGCGGCGGCGGCATCAATACATTCGAAGGTCCGGCCACCGGCACTATTTGGGAGCTCTCCGGCAATAAGTCCGGCACGGCCGGCTCCATTGCCTTTAGCGACTTTACCAATGTCAAAGGCGGCGCCTTGGGCAATGACTCATTTATTGTCGGCATGGATGCTGTCTTTACATTGGTCAATGGCAACGGCGGCGACAATAACCGGCTCACCGGCCCGGATAATGTTAGCGTTACATGGACGGTTTCCTGCGGCAATTCAGGTTCGTTTACTTTCCTGGCCAAGACGATTTCTTTTGCCAATATCCAGACCTTGAACAAGGGGACCGGCGGCGGCGTTGACAATATCAACATGGAAGAAGCCGGAGAATTGGACGGGTCGGTAAACGGCGGAACTGTCAGCTGCGCGACATGCACGACGCCTGTAATAATGAGCATCGCGCCGCGCGCCGATGCCAAAATCAAGGGAGGGCTGGTCGATGTTGAGGAGGTTATCGGCGGAACGAGCGGCGATGATACTCTCTATGGAGCCAACTCTACATGGACGATTACCGGCGACTATTCGGGCACTTATTCCGGCGAGGGTGGAGATGTTATCTTTACCGGCTGGAACAACATAGTTGGCAGCGATGCTGACGATGATTTTATCTTTACCGGCAGTTATAATATTGATGAGATCGACGGCACGGGCGGCAATAACAGAATTATCGGCCCGCCTGGTACGAGAGCCTGGCTGATTGACGGCTCAAATTCCGGCGGCTTTACCTTTGGCTCCGCCCCTACGATCTTTAGTAATATTCAGAGTCTTGTTGGCGGCTCCGGCGACAATACCTTTTCCATGACCAACGCGGGTTCCTTGAGCGGCTCGTTAAATGGGGGATCAGGCGCTCTGAACGAACTGGATCTTTCCGCCTGCACAAGCGCTCTCACCATTAGCCTGGAACCCGCGGCCGGCGCCAAGATCGAGGGCGGCATTACTCACATTAGCAGCCTGACAGGCGGCACTGCCGCCAACACGCTAATCGGCCCGGCTGCCGGCGACACATGGCATATCACAGGAGACAAAAGCGGCAGCTTAACTACTTTACAATTTGATTTTTCCAACTTTACCAACCTGCAGGGCAGCCCCGCCAATAACGACCTTTTTATCTTTGACGCGGCCTTTGAAATCGCTTCGATAGACGGAGTTGGCGGCAATAACAACCGCATTACCGGTCCGGCCGGCATTGTCGCGTGGTCGATCTCTTCCGCCAATAGCGGCAGCCTTGTCGCCGGCGGAAATACGACACTTTTTGACCATATCCAAACGATAAACGGCGGCGTGGGCGTGAGTACCCTGACGGGGCCCGCTGCCGGCGACACATGGCAAATGACGGGAGCCGGCAGCGGCAACCTGCAAAATCTGGCGGTAGCTTTTACGGGCATGGATTCGTTAGTCGGCGCTCTTTTGGCAAATGATACTCTCGCGGGACTCTCTGCCGGCGATACATGGAGGCTCACGGCGGCGCGTGCGGGCACTTTGACTACGGCGCAGATTGCGTTTAGCAACATGGATATTTTGCAGGGCAGCTCTGCCAATACCGATACGATATATGGACTTTCTGCCGGCGATATCTGGACAATGTCGGGCGCCAAAGCGGGCGCCATCTCAAACGCCGGCGTCACCTTTAGTTATATGGATGTTTTATGCGGCAGCGCGACGAATACCGATTCGTTGACAGGGCTGAATGCTGCCAACACATGGACTATTACGGCTGATGATGCGGGTACGATCATGGCCGGACAGGTATCATTTATCGATATGAACAATTTAACCGGCGGCGCGTCAAAAGATATCTTCCTGTTTGGCGACGGCACTAACATTACGGGCGCGATAAATGGCGGCGGGTCGCTTGGCAACACGCTAAACTACTCGCAATATACTACGCCGGTTACGGTTGATATAAATGCCGGTACGGCCAGCAACATCGGCGGCGGTTTTACCAATATTCAGTATGTGGTGATGAACAGAAGTGTTACGCCCGATTATTCTGAAAATTTCGCCTACGCATATTACGCGTTAATCGAGATGGGGCAGACGATGCTTTTAATGCCGGGCGAATTTACCTACGGCCGGCTGCAAAAGAAAATGGAAACCATATTCTCTGTTAGAAAAGATACTTTGCGATTATGGAAGCTGGTCTCCTTGCCTGACGCCGACGGTATCTATCCGAGGGAGATGCTGCGGCAGTATTGGGAGCCGCCGCTGCCGGTAGAAGAGGTGCCGTGGTGGAAGAAAATCTTTCATTAAGCTGTTTTTGGTGCGTTGCAACACATTCATTTTAAACGCTTTGCGAAAACACCTTGCAGATTAAAGATGCTATCATTAATATGCAAGGTATGATCTACTTACAAAGACACATAGAATATCAGATTCTGGAAGCAGCCAAGCACTTTAAAGCTATTCTCCTGCTAGGCGCCCGGCAAGTAGGAAAAAGCACACTTTTAAGCCATTTGCTTCCTGAAATGAAAGTAATTGTCTTTGATCCGGTGCAAGACTTATATAATGCCAGAAAAGACCCTGATTTTTTTTTACAGTCTTTTGTTCCACCCTTGATATTGGATGAAGTGCATTATGTTCCGGAACTTCTTGCCTCTTTAAAAAGAAAGATGGATCAGAGCGAGGCTAAAGGTCAGTATTTTTTAACAGGCTCGCAAAATTTTAGTACGCTTCGTACCGTAGCAGAAAGTATGGCTGGCAGGGTAGCGGTTTTTCATTTGGATAATTTTACGCCACAGGAAATGACAGGATTAGGAAGGGCGGAATGCTGGGTTCCGAAATATTTGGAGGAACCGGACTCTTTTTATAAAAGCTGCCAGCTTATAACGGATAAATTTCCTTCTTTGGTGGAGTTTCTTTTTCGAGGGGCCTTTCCGGCCACTTTTGAATTACCGACCTCGCAAATTCCCAGATATTTTCGCTCTTATTTGCAAACCTATGTTGATCGTGATGTGCGAACGCAGGAAGATATTCGACAGCTGGCGGAATTTGATAGATTTTTAGGTGTTAGCGCTGCTTTAACGGCTCAAGAAATTAATTCCTCTCAGCTTGGCCGTGAAATAGGCATCTCACCATCTACTGCAAGAAAGTGGCTTGATTTGTTAATGTTCACATATCAATGGTTTGAGCTGCTTCCCTATTTTGGTAATACGATCAAGCGCATAGCAGGGAAGAAAAAAGGGTACTATAAAGACAGCGGATTTGCGTGTTATCTCCAAAAAATTGAATCTCCTGAAAGTTTGGCTGTAAATCCCAATCTGGGTGCTATTTTTGAAACTTGGGCCATTAATTGGATCCATCAGCAAT
>CAZCPS010000079.1:0-5919 GCA_964499895.1 uncultured bacterium
TAAGAAGATCAAGAACTTGAAGAAATCAGGTTTCAAAATATACAAAGTCGAGCCAAGGATAGTTGTGGCATTTAGACAGAAACATCTTTTTAATATTTTAAATTTGTATGAGCGGCAGCACAAGCCGCTGGATCTCTTTCTTTCTACTTATTTCCGCGCCAATAAAAGCATCGGCGCGCATGACAGGCGCTCGATTTGCCACGACATCTACCGCATGATCCGCTGGCGCGGCCTTTTGGATTATCTTTCCATAAAACCGCTTACCTGGGAAAAACGCTATAGCGCCTTGCAAACCGATTTTTTAAAGCATACGCAAGATCCTTCCATTCCACCCCATATTCGGGTCTCTTTCCCTATCGACTACTTCCAAAAGATCGCATCGTTCTATGGAGAAGAAAAGGCGCTCGAAATATGCCTCTCCTGCAACGAAGAAGCGCCCACCTTCATCAGAGCCAACAATCTGAAAATTTCGCGTGACGATCTTTTTGATCTGCTCCAAAAAAAATATGAGGTCAGCAAATGTCCAACCTCAGCATCCGGCATTATTTTCAAAAAAAAGATCAACTTCTTTGCTTCCGAAGAATTTAAAGCCGGCCTCTTCGAAGTCCAGGACAGCGGCAGCCAGCAAATAGCCGCGCATATAGACATACCGCCCAAAAGCCAGGTGCTTGATTACTGCAGCGGCAGCGGCGGTAAAACGCTGGCCATTGCGCCAATGCTAAAAGGCAGCGGCCAAATTTATTTGCATGACATCCGTAAACCGGCGCTTTTGCAAGCCAAAGAAAGGCTTAAACGCGCCGGCTGCCAAAACGCCCAATTTTTCCTGCCCTCTCCGGCCTACCTGCAAAAAATGGATATTTTAATTCTCGATGTTCCTTGCAGCGGTTCGGGCACCCTGCGCCGCAATCCCGACATGAAATGGAAATTTTCCCTATCCGGCCACGAAAATTTAATTGCCGCTCAAAGAGCCATTTTCGATGAAGCGTTGCCCTACCTAAAACCTTCCGGCCAAATTCTTTACGCGACTTGCAGCATTTTTGCAGACGAAAATGAGGAACAGATAAATTATTTCACGAAAAAATACCGCCTCAAAGCGGCCAAGGAAAATTTTACCTCTCTGCCGCAAAGCGGCGGAGCCGATGGTTTTTTCGGCGCTGTACTTAAATTCTAAAACTTTGCTATGCTGTCAATAAATTTTAAAAAGAATCATTATGCGTTTTTATAAGTTGCTGTTGCCCCTTTTATTTACATCTTCTCTATTTGCCGCAAGGCCGGCCGGCCTTCCGCCGCAAGGCGGCAATATCCGCGTCAATAACACCATACTCGCTAAAGTTAACGGCACCACCATATCGGTATTGGATGTCATGAAAAAACTGGATGTATTTTTAAGCCACGCCGCGCCCGAACTGACCGCCTCACCCGCCGCCCGCTTTCAATTTTACAACGCCAACTGGCAGCATGTTCTTAACGAAATGATCAATACCGAACTGATCACCGCCGACGCTAAAGTCAAAGAACTGAAACTGTCCGACGGCGAAATCCGCGAAGAAATGGAACAGCGCTTTGGGCCCGGTATCATCATGACGCTCGAAAAGCTGCATTTGACCTACGAAGAAGCCTGGCAGATGGTAAAACGCGATCTGATCGTAGGGCGCATGACCTGGTATTATGTAAACTCAAAAGCGCTGCAAGCCGTCTCTCCGCAAACGCTCAAGGAGAACTATCGCCAATTCTGCAAAGAACATCCGTCTGTAGAGCAATGGAAATATCATATTGTTTCCATCCGCGAAAATGAAGGGTCAAACGGTCAGCGCGCCGCCGAAAAAATCTACAATCTGCTGGTAAACTCCTCGCTGGAAAATTTAAAAGAGCAGATCGATGCACTCTTGGAAGAATTTAAAGGCTGCGCCATTTCGATTTCCGACCTCTATGAAGTCAGCAGCAAAGATCTTTCCATGGAAAACAAAACTATTTTGAGCGCGCTGGCAGTTGATTCATTTAGCCACCCGGCCAAGCAGACCTCTAAATTCAGCAACAAGGCCGTCTATCGCATATTCAACCTGAAAGATTATCAAAAAATTGAAACCCCCTCTTTTGAAAGTGTTTCAACCAATTTGCGAGAACGGCTTTTGCAAAAAACCGCGCAAAAACTGCTCGCCGAATACCAGGACAAGCTGAAAAAATTTTACGGTAACGGTGACAAGAGCTTTAAAGAGCCTCTGCCAAGCGACTTTCACCCCTTTGTACTCGAATAGGCCATGTTTTTTACGCCCTCCGAATTGCAGGCATTCTTATCGGAACACAATTTACATCCGAAAAAAAGCCTTTCGCAAAATTTTCTGATCGATCGCAATATCGTTTGCAAAATTATTAAAACAGCGCAAATTGAGCCGCAGGATACCGTTCTGGAAATCGGCCCCGGCCTTGGGGTTTTAACTTCAGCCCTTTTAGAAGCCAAAGCGCTCGTTATCGCCATCGAAAAAGATGACCTTTTTGCAAAGTTTTTACAAGAACAAAGCGCTTGCGTAACAGTTCATGCCGATTTTCTCAAAATCAGTCTGCCGGATCTGCTCAAAGGCCGGTCTAATATAAAAGTAGTTGCCAACTTGCCTTATCAGATATCTTCGCCGGCTCTATTTCAGCTAATCGAAAATGCGGCTCTTTTTTCGTCCGCCGTCATCATGCTGCAAAAAGAAATGGCGCAAAGACTGCTGTCGCCGGTAAACACCAAAACCTACGGTCCGCTGGCCTTGCTGGTCCAATATTTCACTAAAGCGCGTATCGCTTTTACGGTGCCGGCCTCCTGTTTCTATCCCAAACCCCATGTGAATTCCCAGGTTCTCACTCTGCAGTTTAAAAAAGTGGCGCAACCTAAGGACATGGCAGCCTTTATTCGTTTTACAGAGTCGTGCTTTACTTCCCGCCGAAAAAAACTGCTCTCAATTCTGGGTAAAGAGTATGGCAAGGAAAAACTGGCGGCCATCTTTACCGAATTGCGTTTGAACCCCTCTTTGCGCGCGGAAAATCTGACCGGGGAGAAGATGCTGGCGCTATTTTGGCAATTATTTGAATAGCTTTTTAAAAAAATTAAAAAACCGATAGTCCCATTTGGCGCCGACATTCCTTTTAGCAAAAAGATCCGCCGTTGCCAGTATGTCGCCACTTTCCGTAGTAATTTGAAGCTCTCCCAAATGGGTGCCTTTGGCAATCGGAGCCGCCAAATTCTCTTGCCAATGCAAAAAAGCGCGCACCGGAACCGACTCGGCCGGATAATATTCTATGGATACATCTTCATGCAGCGTCGCCGGCAAGCGCTCCTTGCCGCCGGCAACTTCCCTTTCGAAAACCTGATTTTTACGAAAGAGCAAACGGGATACTTTCTGTTCATCAAAAGCAGCTTCAAAAAGTTTTTTCGCGTCGGTATAACGGGCTTCCTTGCTCTCGCAGCCTAAAAGAACGGCGACCAGCATACGGCCGGATTGCTCCGCCGCCGCAACCAGGGTAAATTTAGCCCGCGCGTGAAACCCCGTTTTAATACCGATCGCATTGGGATAATAGTGAATGCCCTTGCGCAGCAGACTGTTAAACTGTCTTAGCTCTCTGGGCGGATGGCAATTGGTCTTGGCGCATGTATATGATGCGGAAGAGACAATCTCCCTAAAAAAAGGCAAAGACATCGCCCGCCTGGCAATGAGGCTCATATCATAGGCTGTAGTCTTATGATCCGGATGGTGCAAACCGTGCGGATTATAAAATGTGGTATTCAAACAACCGATCTGCCGCAGAAATCCATTAAAATTACCGATAAAAGCATCTAGCGAGCTATCCATATTTTCCGCCAGCACATTAGCCGCATCGTTGCCGGAAGCCAGCATCATCCCATATAACAAATCGGCAACCGGCATCATTTCGCCCTTTTGAATTCCAAGAGATACGCCATCGGACTCCAAAATATATGGAGGAGAAAAATTAACGCGCTCCTTTTCCCCGGGCGATATTTGGCGCAGGGCTGTGCCGGTTGCAATCGCCTCCCCATTAAGACGACCGGCATGCTTTTCGAGCACATATAATACTGTCGCGATTTTCGTAATGCTAGCCGGAAAAGCGGCCTCGGTTGCCTTCTTCTCAAAAAGAACGCGGCCGGAATCGGCATTGACCAAAATGGCCGACGCGGCACTGACCTCCAATCGCAAAGGCCGCCCGAACAAGGCTGTGCTGCAAAATAAAACTAAAATAAATGCCGGCTGCCAATTTTTCACCTTCCGCTCTCCTCAAAACTTACCTCGGGTTTCTTTTTAACAAAAAAAATAATTTACAGCTACAATATAAACAACATTCCAAATGCAACCCATTTACAGTGAATAAATTAAAAAAAAGATAACCACTTTTTTAAAAATTTTTAAACCTTATCTTGACATAACTAACTTCCATAAATAAAATACAACTAAGGGGTAGGTGTTATTAGACCTTGGTTATTGAGCAATAAGTGATTTTTATTATTCAATAATAGCCTCCTCTAAGGAGCTACAATGTTAAACCCGATTCAAATCGAGGATCTTTACCGCGAGTACATGGACAACCTGTCCCAATGGGCTCACGACGGCATAATGTCGGTCGATTTAAAGGTTTTGCATGAATTGGGACTTCTCTCCGGCAGCCTGGATGAAAAGGAAGATCCCGATGAAATTACGCAATATTTCCATGTGATTGAAAGCGCCGAAAAGGTAACGCTCTTCAACGAGCAGTTTGTAATCTGGATCGTACCGCGTATGGAACATGATATTCCGATTACTTATGTGATAATCGCGCTAAGCTCCAGTGAAAAAACGCATCTTGAAGTGGTCTTCACCACGGCCGGCGTCTACAACACGCCCAAATATGTCTTAAAAGTGCTGCAATACTTTCTCCTGGATATGCTGGAGACTGAAGCGACGCTGACAGCCATCGAAAAACGCGAATAGCTCAAACAATTTTCTTTCTTAATGTTAAAACATTTTGACCGGGTTCTCTTTGATATTCGATCCCGTCCATCAATTGGCGCATCATCAAAACACCAAGCCCGCCGATCTTGCGCTCTTCAAGCGACAAATTCAAATCGGGCTTTTCTACGGAGAGCGGATTAAAGGGCGGGCCAAAATCTTTTAAGACCAAAGTCAGCCAGCCCTCTTTGGACAGATTGGCGTCAAGAATTACCCTGCCCCCTTTTTGTCCATAGGCATAGTTAATTACATTGACCAGCGCCTCTTCAGTCGCCATCTCAATTTGCAATACTTTGGCGGCAGCTACTTGTTGTAATAGCTGCTCTCTTAACCAGGCGAGCATTATATGCAATGTATCTATTCCGGCTTCAAAACTCTGCTCAGGCATGGCCTACTCCGCGATTTTGTTTGCGTTAGAAATTAAATCAACAATTTTTTCAGCCAAAGCGCGATAGAGCGGAACCGCCGCCGCTTCCTGCGCGCTGGCCGCGGCTTCGAGCTGACCTAAAGAAAACTGTAAAACGGTCTGCCTCACGCCCTGACTATTTACAAAAGATAAATCATCCAGCGAATCCTGGTCAATATAATCATAATCAATGTCAGCCACAATTTTTTTGGGACCCCAAAGCGCTTTACCTGTAGCAAGATCTTGCAAACTCACCTGAGCCGTAATTGTCTGCCGTCCCTCGGTTGGCATGATGCTTTTGCGCACAGTTCCGTCCGGACTGCGATTGCGGCGATAGCCGATTTGATCACTCACAACATCCCCAATGGCTACCTGAAGCCGCAATTGCGGATTTTTGCTACTGTAGGCATAGCGGCCGGAAGAAGAGAGCGCGTAAATAAGAGCGTTGGTTAATTGGCCGCTGCCATCACCTGCAGCAAAGCCAAGATCAACCCTTTGCAAAAAGGCGCTACTACCGCCGGCATGATACCCGCA
>CAZCPS010000080.1:0-5889 GCA_964499895.1 uncultured bacterium
CGATCTATACGCTTAAGGAATTGATCGGTTTTCTGCGCGTTAACGGACGCAAGGGCATTGAAATTCAACGCTATAAAGGTCTTGGTGAAATGAATGCCGACCAGCTCTGGGATACGACCATGGATCCACTAAGACGCACGCTTGTCAAAGTGACGATGCCGGATGCTATCTCTGCCGACCATATCTTTTCCATGTTGATGGGCGAAGAGGTCCTGCCAAGGCGCAATTTTATTGAACAGCATGCGCTATCCGTCAAAAACCTCGACATATAAAAGGAGATAAAAACCCATGTCCTACACGGAGAACGAAACGATCCTTCCGCGTAATGTGGAAGAAGAGATGAAAGAGAGCTATTTGCGCTATTCCATGAGTGTCATTATCTCTCGCGCGCTGCCTGATGTTCGCGACGGTTTAAAACCTTCGCAACGCCGCATTCTCTATGCCATGAAACAGCTTAACCTGTCGCCGGGCGCCAAACACCGAAAGTGCGCCAAAATCTCCGGCGACACCTCGGGAGATTATCACCCTCATGGTGAAACGGTTATTTACCCGACGCTCGTGCGCATGGCTCAAGACTGGTGCATGCGCTACCCGCTGGTCAACGGACAGGGTAACTTTGGTTCGGTTGACGGAGACCCGCCCGCCGCCATGCGTTATACCGAGGCCAAATTAACCTCGCTGGCTATGTATTTGATGGAAGACTTGGAAAAAGAGACCGTCAACATGGTTCCCAACTACGATGAGACCAAGACCGAGCCGGTAGTTTTTCCCTCGAAATATCCCAATCTGCTTTGTAATGGTTCATCAGGTATTGCTGTCGGTATGGCAACCAACATTCCGCCGCACAATTTAAACGAACTGATTGACGCTACTTCTTTGATATTAAAAGATCCGGAAGTCACTATTGATGATATCATGAAGGTGATGCCGGCGCCCGATTTTCCGACCGGCGGCACGATTTGCGGCTATCGCGGCATCAAGGAAGCTTATCATACCGGCCGAGGCAAGCTGCTTTTACGGGCCGTGATGGAAGTCGAGACCAAGCCGACCGGCAAGCAGTCGATTATCGTAACTGAAATTCCTTATAATGTTAACAAAGCCCGTCTTATTCAGGATATCGCGCAGCTGGTGACGGATAAAGCGATGACCGGCATTTCCGATATTCGCGATGATTCGGACAAAAGCGGCTTGCGGATTGCCATAGAGCTTAAACGCGGTGAAATTCCTGATGTGACGATCAATCAGTTATATAAGTTCACCGACATGCAGGTCACCTTTGGCTGCAATATGCTGGCGCTGGATAAAGGCTTGCCCAGAACCATGAACATCAAGCAGATGATCGTGGCATGGATTGAGCACCGTGTTGATGTGATTCGCCGCCGGACCCGTTTTGAGCTTAAAAAAGCTCAAGCCAGAGCTCATGTGCTTGAAGGCTATCTTAAAGCTTTGGATAACCTGGATGAAGTGGTTAGAATAATTCGAGCCTCTTCCAACCGCGATAACGCGCGCACCGAATTAATGGAGTGTTTTGCTTTTTCAGAGCGGCAGGCTAATGCCGTTCTCGATTTGCGCCTCTATCAGTTGACCGGCATGGAGCGCGATAAGATTGACGCCGAGTATAAGCAGCTTTTGGAAAATATCGCGCGATATAAATCGATATTGGCCAGCGAAGAGCTTGTGAAAGAAATTATTACTGAAGAGTTGGAGTTTGTCCGCAAATCCCACAAAGAAGAGCGCCGAACTAAACTGATGGCTGCCGAAGGCGATTTCCAGATGGAAGATTTGATTGCCGACGAACAGGTGATTATTGCCATATCGGAAGATGATTATATCAAGCGTATGCCTTTATCTACCTTTCGTGAGCAAAGACGGGGCGGTTCCGGCGTCATCGGCATGGATATGAAAAAAGAGAACGATGCCCTAAAAGATGTTTATGTAGCGTCGACCCATGATCATTTAATGATCTTCACTACACTGGGCCGCTGTTATTGGCTTAAAGCCTGGCAGATACCGGAAACTGGTCGTAGATCAAAAGGCAAGCCGCTAATCGGCCTGCTTGAAGACCTGCAGCCAAATGAAAAAATAGCCACAGTCATCAAGATTAAAAATTTTGAGGAAGATGTTTCCATTCTTTTGGCTACTAAAAGAGGGGTAATCAAGAAAACGCACCTGAGCGCTTATGGCAATCAGCGGCGAAAAGGCGTCAACGGCATTAATATTGACGAGGGCGACGAAGTAATTGCGGCTCGCCTTGTTACCGAAGACCAGCAAATTATGCTCTTTACCAAAAATGGTATGGCGGTGCGCTTTGAATCGAGCGCGGTTCGTCCGATTGGACGGGTGGCGCGCGGTGTCAAAGGCGTAACGCTTAAAGACCCCAAAGATGTTGTGGTAGCCTGCGAAGCGGTCACCGGCCATGAGACCATTCTTGTCGTTTGCGAGAACGGTTACGGCAAACGCTCCAATGCCGGCGACTTTAGGCAGACCAACCGCGGCGGCGTTGGCGTTCGCTCGATTTTAACCAGCGTCCGCAACGGATTTGTGGTCGGCGCGATTTGCGTCAGCGACGAAGATGGCGTCTTTTTGATGTCGATCTCCGGCCAGACATTACGGATCCGTATGAAAGATGTCCGTGTTATGGGCAGGTCGACCCAGGGTGTGCGGCTGGTTAGTTTGAAGGCCGGCGACAAGCTGACCGGTATTCAAAAACTTGAGGCGATCAGCGAATAAAAAGGGCTTGCTATGGGCGGCGTTTTTATTACATTTGAAGGAGGCGAAGGCTCCGGGAAAACTACGCTTATCGAAGCGCTAAGAATGCATTTTGCAGCCGCCGGGCGTGATCTTTTGATCACCAGAGAGCCCGGCGGTACGGAAGTTGGAGAAAGGGCGCGGCAAATTGTTTTGCAGCACAACTCCTTCCCGATTTCCGATAGGGCGGAGCTGGCTCTCTTTTTAGCTTCCAGGGCGCAGCATGTTGAACAAATTTTGCGGCCGGCGCTTAACGCCGGAAAGATGGTTCTCTGCGATCGTTTTTCCGATTCTTCGGTAGTCTATCAAGGCTATGCGCGAGGGCTGGGCATGCGTGAAGTGACCTTGGCCACCAACTTTTTTGCGGCCGATTTAATCCCTGATTTAACTCTTTATTTAGACCTTGCGCCGGAAATCGGCCTTCGGCGTGTAAATCGCGGCGGGTTGGACCGGATCGAGTCGGAAAAAATTACATTTCATGAAAAGGTGCGCGAGGGATTTAGGCTGCTGGCAAAAAATGAGCCGCAGCGCATTCATACGATCGATGCCGGGCAAAGTCTTGATGCCGTATTTTTAGCGGCGCGCGATGCGATAGGCCGATTATTACAGGCGTTAAATGTTTGAGGATTTAGTCGGCAATGATTTGATCAAAGCGCAGCTTTCAAAAGCGGCGCTTTCGGGCCACGCGGCAAATACTATGCTTTTTTCCGGTCCAAGCGGGGTTGGCAAAAGCCTTTTTGCCAAAGAAATGGGGCTCGCTTTAATGTATCCGGAAAACATTTCTTCCGAAGCGCGCCATAATGTAAAAATGGAAAATCATCCGGACCTGCATATCTACCGGCCCGAAGGCAAAAACAGTATGCACAGCATTGCCGGTATGCGCGGCCTTATCGATGAGGTTTACATTGCGCCATATGAAGCCGCCGCCAAAATTTTCATTATTCACGGCGCCGAAAGAATGTTGGAAAGCAGCGCGAACGCGCTGCTTAAAACACTCGAAGAGCCAACTTCCGACAGCTTTTTGTTTTTGCTTACCGACAAGACCGATGAGCTTTTGCCCACGATCGTTTCGCGTTGTTTTCGGCTCAATTTTTTACCGGTAGCCGAAAAGGAGATTATCCGGGTGCTAAAAAGTCAGACTGATAAAACGGCCGGTGAAATCAAGCATTTAGCAGGTCTCTCCGGCGGCTCCGTCGGCCGCGCGCTGGAGCTGGCTCAAACTCCATTGCATGAAGAGCGTAAAAATTGCGTGCTTGATCTGCTGGGCCATTTGGGGCGAATGCATTATTTTGAGCTCACGGACAGACTGCAAGTTTTAGATGGGCTGTTTGCCAAAGAGGAGGTGGCCACCGACGAGGCGCTCTGGCAATGGCATAAGGATGTTGAGAGTATCTTTTTATTGATGCAAATGTGGCAGCGCGACGCTCTGGCGGTAAGCTGCGGCCTCTCTGAAGAACTACGCTATTTTCCCGGTCTTGAAGTGCTGCCGGCCGGCAGCCGGCCGCCCGACTTTTTAAAGCTTTTGACCTTGATTGATGAGGCTAAACTTGGCCTCGAGCGCAACATCAAGCTTAAACATTGTCTGGAAAATCTCTTTTTGAAGCTCAGCCGGCTTATTTCCTTACGGGCCCTTACGAGCCCTAATGGGTAAGTTTGCCGGACCAGCCCAGTTTGGTGCGCAATGTGGCGAAATATTGTCGGCGGTAGAGGTTGACCCAGTTAAAAGTTTTTGCGCTTTTTTTGAGGGTTACGACGCTGTCGACATTCATCGCAAAATGGTCTGTGCCGTCAATGTGGACGGAGCCTGGATTGTCGTAATTGCTCAAATACTGGATTTTAATTTCACAATCGGCGGCAATTACCAGAGGACGGTTGGAAATCGTATGCGCGCAGATTGGTGTGATGACAAACGCCTCGACATTCGGGCTGATGATCGGTCCGCCGGCAGCCAGCGAATAAGCGCTCGAGCCGTTGGGCGTGGCGATAATCAAGCCGTCGGCTACAAAAGTGTTTAGATAAAAATTATTTACATAGACGCCGATTTCGATCAGACTGTGGTTGCAGCCGCGGTGGATAACAAAGTCATTGGCGGCAAAATAGCTCTCTTTGCCGGAGGCGATATCGAGGATTAACCGTTTTTCGATGCTATAGGAGCCTTTCAGCAGGTCTTCGAGGCTGGGGAGGATGTCGTCCCGCGGCACATCCGCCATAAATCCGAGGCTGCCCATATTGATACCCAGGATCGGCGCATGCAGGTTCGCGTATTTATGCAGCAGTCGTAAAATGGTGCCGTCGCCGCCGATGGAAATCAGAAAATCGATCTTTTTATTTTGCAAGGTTTCGATTGGAGTTGCCTTAAGCTCTGAACAGAGCTCAATTTCAGCCGCGACTTCGACGCCGCGCGCCGCTAAAAACTCTTGAATTTTGGCGGCCAGCTCGATAGCCGGCGGCTTCTTCTTACTGGGAAAGAGAGCTATGCGCATGAGATGCCTCCTCGGCCTTTTCGTAATAAAACTCTTTTAGAATCGTGCTGACGATCGCCGGAGCGTCCAGACCCGCTTCCGCCAACAGCAAATCGTTAGCGCCATGCTGGATGAACTGATCGGGTAAGCCGAGATTTAAGATCTTGAGATGCGAAAGGCGGTGCTTAATGATAAAATTATTGAAAATGGCGCCAAATCCGGAGGCTAAGGCATGTTCTTCAATGGTTACGATGTGCGAGTGGGTTTGCAAAAGTTCCAAAAGAAGCTTTTCATCCAGCGGCTTGATAAAAACGGGATCTACGATCGTTGCGTTGATTTTTTGCGTAAGCAGGATGTTTTTGACGGCCATCGCCGTTTTATATATATGGCCAAGCGGCAAGAGCAAAAGATCGGAACCCTGAGAGAGGATTTCGCCGCATCCGGGCTCTATCATGGAAGTGTTTGCGCCTTCTTCATCAGTGGCAAGATTGGGATAGCGGATCGCTGTAGGTTTTTTCCAGCCAAAAGCGGATTTTAAGAGCCGTTTTAACATGTTGCCGTTGCGGGGCTGGCAGATGATAGCATTCGGCATGCAGTTTAGACAGGCGATATCATATATGCCGTGGTGGGTGCAGCCGTCCGGGCCGGAGAGTCCCGCGCGGCCGATGCCGATAACGAC
>CAZCPS010000081.1:0-5866 GCA_964499895.1 uncultured bacterium
CTTTTATAAGCTTGCCAGAAAATTTATGCCGGGGCCTTTAACGGTGGTTTTGGAGAAAAAAGCGGGCGTATCGCCGCTTATCTCGCAGGATGGGACGGTGGCGGTTCGAATGCCCAATCACCTGCTTTTTTCGCGGCTGATCACTCTCTGCGGGTTTCCGATTGTCGGGACCTCTGCCAATCTATCGGGCGACAAGCCTCTATGGAACGCGCAGGATGCGCAGAAACTTTTTCCTGATTTTTTGACCCTTGACGGCGGCAATTGCCGGTTTAAGGAAGCTTCGACCGTCATATCGCTTTTAGATTCTAAAGTCTCTATTTTGCGCGAAGGAGCGCTCTCTTCCGAAGAAATCTTTTCTTTTTTACAGAAATAATTTGCCATTAGTTTTTGATATATCTTATATATATAGATTCAGGCAAAGGTAAAAAAACTCATGAATAATCACAAATTTGATCCCTCTTTAAACATTTTATATCGCCGCCATCAGCAGCTTGACGCGCTTTTCGCGCCTAAAAGCGTTGCGGTAATCGGCGCTACTTCGCGAGAGGGAAGCGTGGGCCGGACGCTGCTCTGGAATTTGATGCGGTCGCCTTTTGGCGGTATGATTTATCCCGTCAACGCCAAACATTCCAGCATTTTGGGCGTCAAGGCCTATGCGTCGGTAGCCGCCTTGCCGGAAACGCCCGATTTGGCGGTCATTGTAACTCCGGCCAAAACGGTGCCGGCCATTATTAAAGAGTGCGCGGATAGAGGCGTGCCGACAGCCGTGATTATTTCCGCCGGCTTTAGAGAGCTTGGGCAAGAGGGTATTTTACGAGAAGAAGAGATCATGCGTTACGCGAAAGAGGGCAAGATGCGCATCATCGGACCCAACTGTCTGGGCGTTATGAATCCGGTCTCCGGGCTGAACGCGACCTTTGCAGCCGATATGGCGCTTTCGGGCAACATAGCGTTTATCAGCCAGTCGGGAGCGCTCTGCACTGCCGTTCTGGATTGGAGTCTGACTGAAAAAGTGGGCTTCAGCTCCTTTGTGTCGATCGGTTCGATGATGGATGTAAACTGGGGGGATCTGATCAATTATTTTGGCAATGACCCGCATACCAAAAGCATTTTGATTTATATGGAAAGCATTGGCGATCCGCGCTCATTTTTATCGGCCTCCAAAGAAGTGGCGCTTTCCAAGCCGATCATTTTAATTAAGGCCGGCAGGACGCCCGAATCGGCCAAGGCGGCCGCTTCCCATACCGGCGCTCTCTCAGGCAGCGATGAAGTGTTAAACGCGGCGCTTAGAAGAGTGGGCGTATTGCGCGTCAATTCGATTGGCGAGCTTTTTAGCATGGCCGACATTCTCTCCAAGCAGCCGCTCCCCAAGTCGCCCAATTTGATGATCGTCACCAATGCCGGCGGCCCGGGTGTGATCGCCACCGACGCTCTTGTGGAGTCGGGCGGCAAGATAGCCAAACTGGATGCCGAAAAAATTAATGAATTAAACGGTTTTTTGCCGGCTCAGTGGAGCAGAAATAATCCCGTCGATATTTTGGGCGACGCCTCGGCCGAGCTGTATGAAAAGACCGTCGGCTGCCTGATTGAAGATGAGGGGTCAGATGGCCTGCTGGTGATTTTAACGCCGCAATATATGACTGACGCGACGGAAGCCGCAAGAAGGCTTAAAGGCTTTGCGAAGGGGCATAACAAGCCCTTTTTTGCCAGCTGGATGGGCGCTGCCGCGGTAAAAGAAGGCGCGGAGATTTTGACGAATGCCGGCATTCCGACTTTTGAATATCCCGATGCCGCCTGCCAGGCTTTTTCCAACATGTGGAACTACAGTTATAATCTCAAAGGCATTTACGAGACGCCCAGCGGTCATGAAAATGTGACTGACGAGCTCGCGTACAGCAAAAAGAAGGCAAGCGTAGCCCTGATTTTTAAAGCGGCCATTGCTGAAGGGCGCTACATATTGACGGAGTATGAGTCGAAAAAGGTTTTGGAGATTTATGACATTCCCGTGGTGCGCACCAAAGTGGCCAAGACGCCCAAAGAGGCGCTCGCCGTTGCCGAAGAGATCGGCTTTCCGGTTGTATTGAAGCTTTTTTCCAACACGATCACCCATAAGAGCGATGTCGGCGGAGTCAAGCTCAATTTAAATAATGTCGAAGCGGTTAAGACGGCCTTTTTGGAAATTCAGGAGTCGGTCGCCAAAAAAGCGGGCGCCGAGCATTTTCAGGGCGTGACCGTACAAAATATGATTAAACTCGAAGGCTACGAATTGATTTTAGGCTCTTCTTCCGATCCGGAATTCGGTCCGGTTTTGTTATTTGGCTCCGGCGGACAGCTTGTCGAGGTCTTTAAAGATAGCGCTCTCGCGCTGCCGCCGCTAAATTCTACGCTTGCGCGCCGCATGATGGAGCGTACCAGAATATATGAAGCTCTCAAAGGCGTCCGCGGAAGAGAGCGGGTTGATTTGCGCCATCTGGAAACTATTCTGGTCCATTTCAGCAACATGATTTTGGAGCATGACATTATTTCCGAGTTTGATATCAATCCGCTTCTGGTTTCCGATGACCGGATAATTGCGTTGGACGCGCGCATAGTTTTACGGGACGATCGTAAAGAAAAGGCGATCCGCCCTGCGATTCGGCCCTATCCTTCGCGCTATATCGAAAAGTGGGAGAGCAAAGATAAACGAACGCTGTGGATCCGTCCGATCCGTCCGGAAGACGAGACTCTTTTAAGCTGTTTTTATAAAGATCTCTCCGAGCGTTCGGTTTTGCAACGCTATCTGAAGGTGCTGCATTATGATCAGCTGATCGCGCATGAAAGGCTGGCTAAAATCTGTTTTAGCGATTATGACCGCGAGATTTCGCTGGTAGCCGAGTGGGTCTCCGAGCATGGCAAGCCGGAAATTGTGGCATTGGGCAGGCTGACCAAGGTTGCCGGCACGGATGAAGCGACCTTTGCCTTGCTGGTGCAGGATAAATGGCATGGCAAGGGGCTTGGCACCAAGATGCTCCAAATGCTTTTGCAGATTGCGAAAGATGAGAAGGTCAGCGCTGTCGTAGCCCAAATGCTGCCTGAAAACGCGCAGATGCAGAAAATGTGCAAAAATGTCGGCTTTTCGCTGGAAAACCGCGGTAATATTGTATTTGCCAGTTTTATACCGAAGCAATCTGAAGAATCGGATTTTCAGCAGCTTTGAAATTGCCCAAAACCAAATCTTGAAGTGGTTTGGGTATACCTTAATTAGATTCGCTATTTAGCCAGCAGGGATCCGATAATCATTAAAAATTCATTGTTCTTCGTGTTGCCATATTTGTTAAATTGCTTTAAGATGCGTGATAGATCGGACTTTTGGGGCAATTGATATTCAAAGGCTAGCGCTGCATCGAGCAGGGTGATCTCGGCGGCAAAGGGCGCTCCCCAGGGCGTGCTTAGTATATGATGGACAAGACGGCCCTCATTGTGCAGTTTGGCGCTCTCTTCGGCCAGCATGGAATCATCATTTAGAGCTTTGATTTCTGATGAGAGCTTGCGTAAAAACTTTTCATCTCCCGACAGCTTTGTGTTTTCCAGCGCTGATTTGAAGTGGCGGCTAAACGCTTTTAATTTTCTTTCCAGTTTGGCCTGCTGTTTATCTATATTAATTGTTGGTTTTTTCTTATTTTTCATAAATAGCCCCTTTATTACAATGTTCTCTTATAGTTACGATTGTAATTTAATCTAAATTAATCTATCAATTAGAAAAAGGATAGTTATGTCTTATACCCGGATATTTCATGAAATATCCGGGTACCCAATGGCAGGATTAAATAGCCGATTTAATGGCTTGCATAATTTCTTTCAGGACTTCCGCTTTGGGGCGGTCGCCGTTGATTTCGATAAAATTATCGCCTTTATTGTAGTATTCGATCAGCGGCAAGGTGAGTTTGTTATAGACTTTTAGTCTTTCCCTGACGACGGCTTCGTTATCGTCGCTGCGCTGATAGAGTTTTCCATCGCATTTATCGCAGGTTCCCTCTTTTTTGGGCGGCAGATATTTTTTGTTATAGACGGCTCCGCATTCCTTGCAGATTTCGCGCAGGGATATGCGTTCGATGATCTTTTCATCGGGCACATTGATGTTGAATACCAGCTGCCGGGCGGAATCTTTCAGGTGATCATTTAGGGCGACGCCCTGATCGAGGGTGCGGGGGAAGCCGTCTAAAATGTAACCGCGGCCGCAGTCTTTTCTGGCGATGCGGTCGAAGAGCATTTCCAGAACCAGACTATCGGGCACCAGGTTGCCCGATTCTATGTAGGACTTGGCTTTTTTGCCCAGTATGGTATTGGCCTTCATATTTTCGCGGAAGAGATCGCCGGTCGAGATGTGAGGCAGATCCAGTTTTTTGGCCAATTCAGCGGCATAGGTGCCTTTGCCGGCGCCGGGCGGTCCGAGCAGTACGATTACGAGCGGTTTACTTCCGGCTGTGGGTGATTTTTGGCAGGAAGCGGAAAAAAAAAGTCCGAACGCCGCTGCCAAACTTAAAAATTTGTTCATATTTTCCTCTCTAATAAAGCTTTTTGCTTGCATAGCCCAAATGGCATCCGCAAACAAAAAGCTTAGCGTTTTGGTCCTTTTCAATCAATGGCTTACTGGCATAGAGAGGCGCTGTCATCGGCCAGTCCCATAGAGTGCAATCCGTTGTCCACAAAAACGGTTGTGGCGGTGATGCTGCCTGATAGAGGAGATGTTAAAAAGGCGGCGGCGGCGCCGATGTCTTCGGCGGCAAGCTCTTTTTGCAGCGGAGCGTTGGCGCGTGAGTAATCGATCATTTTGTCAATAAAACCAATTGCTTTGGCGGCTCTGCTGCGCAAGGGTCCCGCCGAAATGCAGTTAACGCGGATGTTCCACTTGCGGCCGGCTTCCCAGGCCAGGGTGCGGACATCGCTTTCAAGCGCCGCTTTGGCTGAGCTCATACCGCCGCCGTAGCCGGGTATGGCTGAGGTTGAGGCAAGGTAGGTCAACGAAAGCGCCGCGCCGTGGGGATTGATGAACGGTCCGAAATGCTGCAAGAGGCTGACAAAAGAATAGGCTGAGGCGGAGAGGGCGGCCAGATAACCCTTGCGGGAGGTTTCGAGCAGCGGCCTTGTAACTTCGGGGCCGTTGGCCATCGAATGAATTAAAATGTCAATATGGCCATGGTTTTTTTCAACCTTTTTCGCGATTTCCTCTGCGGTATAAGCGTCATATTCCTTATAGCGTTTATTTTCGCGGATCTCTTCGGGCACATCTTCGAGCCTGTCGAAAGCGGCGTCCATCGGATATATGGCGAGAAAATCTAAAAGAGAGCCGTCTTTGAGTTTGCGCGATTCGTCGAACTTGCCGTTTTTTAAAGAAGTGGTAAAAATTTTATAGATCGGAGCCCAAGTGCCGAGGATCAATTCCGCGCCGGCTTCATAGAGCGTTTTGGCTATCGCCCAGCCGTAACCCTGGTCGTCGCCGACGCCGGCGATAAAGACCTTTTTCCCTTTTAAATCAATTTCTAGCATAAAACCTCAATATATTATTTTAGAAAATATATTAATTATAGCAAAAACAGTTAACTGAAAGCAAATATTTTTTGCTGATAAAAGGATGACGCGCTATATGTAAAAATATATATAGGGGACTTAGCATGAAACGAATTGCGATTATCAATAGAAAAGGCGGATGCGGCAAAACGACGGCGGCCGTCAACCTGGCGGCATGTTTATCGGAAAAGGGGAAAAAGACGCTGCTTGTGGATTTGGATCCGCAGTCTTCGGCTTCATTCTGGTTTAATTTAAAAGATAAAGGCCGGCTTTTCTCGGAAGCGTTGTTGTATAAAAGGCCATTGATGGAAGCCGTACA
>CAZCPS010000082.1:0-5852 GCA_964499895.1 uncultured bacterium
GCCAAAGTTGCCGGCTGCCGCGATGATCTCCGCTTCTCTGGCGTGGTTTTTAGCGTTGAGCACAGTATGCGGAAGCTGGTTTTGCCGTAGGATGCGCGATAGTTTTTCTGAAATTTCGACCGATTCGGTGCCGATCAAAACCGGCCGGCCCAAATCGTATTTTTCTTTGATGTCTTTGAGGATCGCGGCGTATTTTTCCCGTTCGGTCATGTAGATTTCATCGTTAACATCGGCGCGGCGGCAGCGGCAGTAGGTCGGGATTTCGAGCACTTGGAGCTTGTAGATTTCCTTAAATTCTCCGGCTTCGGTCATGGCGGTTCCGGTCATGCCGGCGATTTTTTCGTACGAGCGGAAGAAGTTTTGCAAGGTAATGGTGGCGTATGTTTGGGTCTCTTGCTGGATAGCTACCGATTCCTTGGCTTCGATGGCCTGGTGCAATCCGTCGGAAAAGCGCCGGCCGGGCTGCGGACGGCCCGTATTTTCATCAATAATAACGATTTTATTTTCCGCGACGATGTAGTCGACATCTTTTTCCATTAGAAGGTGGGCGCGGAACATCTGGCGCAGATTATGCGAACGCTCTTTGCGGGCGGCGTCTTCTTCGCGCAGGGCGATCTTTTTTTGAATCTTTTCGTCGGCAGAGAGATTTTTATTGTCATCGATATTGGCATACTCATAGCCCAGATCGAGCATGATAAAGTCGGCCTCTCCGCTTTGGCCCTGATAGCTGCTGCTCCATGCGGCAATGCCTTTGTCGGTCAGTTCGTATTCGTTGGCGCGCTCGTCGACAATGATAAAAAGTTCGGCAAGCAGATCTTTTTTCTCATCTTTGCCCTGCTCGGAGAAAAAATAAGTTTCCCATTTTTCCAAAAGGGCGCGCAAGTCGGGATTTTCTTTAACCCGCTTTAAAATCTTGTTTTGCGGCGTGCCTTTGCCGACCAGCCAGAGTTTTTTGATGGCTTCGGTAAGTTTTTCCTCATCTTCTTTGGCTACATGCGTCGGCTCTTCCTGCAAAAGATTGAGATCCACAAGTAATTTGCGGGCGGCCGAGGCCAGGCTGTTGCAATGGTCGCGCTGATAGCGTACCAGCGTGGCCACGCCCTCTTTTAGCTGATCGTACATTTGCCGGCTTTCGCCGGAAGGGCCGGAGATGATCAGCGGCGTTCTGGCTTCGTCGATCAAAATGGAGTCAACTTCATCGATAATGGCAAAGTAGGGCGCTCTTTGCACCTGCTCTTCTTTGCGTGAGGCCATGGAGTTGTCGCGCAGATAATCAAAGCCAAACTCGGAAGCTGTGCCGTAGACTATATCGGCGGCATAGACTTCTTTGCGGCGGTAGGGTTCGATGTCGTTGGTTAGCGCGGCGGTGGATAGTCCCAGCTTGCGGAAGATTGATCCGATCCAGTCGCAGTCGCGTTTTGCCAGGTAATCGTTGACGGTAACGAGATGAACGGATTTGCCGGTAAGCGCGTTTAAATATAGCGGCATGGCGGCAGTGAGCGTTTTACCTTCGCCGGTCTGCATTTCGGCGATCGAACCATTATGCAGGGCGACGGCGCCGACCAGCTGCACATCGTAGGGAATCATATCCCATTTCTGATCATAACCCGAAACATGCACATCCGAGCCGCACATCCGGCGGCAAATGTTTTTAACCGTCGCAAAGGCTTCCGGCAAAAGAGATTCTAATGTTTCGCCTTTTTGGTAGCGCGCTTTGAATTCAGCTGTTTTGGCAAGGAGCTCTTCTTCGCTAAGCTTTTGATATTCTTCTTCGATCAGGTTGATCTGCCCGACAATTTTAAAGTATTTTTTAATTTGCCGGTCTTGAGCCGTACCGAAGATTTTCTTGAGAAGAGCGAACATGGATAGACCCTTGTCTTTGTAATTGAGCATATTTTACCGTGAACAGCTTTTAAAGACAAGTTAACTCGTAGTTGTACGGTTTGAAACCCGATTTCTTCAAGTTCTTGATCTTCTTAGACTTGCCGTTTTCGGGAATGGCCTTGTTCAGGCCTATCCGGAAAGCGGCAAGTCTAATAAAATCAAGATCTTATTGAACTCGAGGTTTGAAACCGTACAACGACGAGGTTAATAAGTATCAATTAAATTTTTTATTAATAGTTTAGTTGGTCTAATTCTGAATAATTGCTGGATTTTTCACTTTTAAAACATTAGACTGGTTAGTCATGAAACTTAAAATATAACTATGCTTAAATTTGGAAATATCTCGTTGCGTCCGGTCGAAGATCTCGATCTGGATGTGCTGTTTGCTTTGGAGAGCTCCTTTTTTTTAAATACTAAAAGCGCGCTCTTTGCGGCGGACTCTTTTTACAAATTCAAGCAGCGTTTTTATGAGACGGCCTTTTGGGGAGAAGAGGCCGGCCTGGCGCTTATTTTGAATGCAGAGGGATCGATTATCGGCAAACTTGAATATTCTCAAAAAAGCAAAGAGAGTTTGGATGTTTCGGGCATTATTTATAAAAAAGAAGACCGCAACAAGGGTAATATGACACTGGCTTTAAAAAGTTTTTCAGCTTTTCTGTTTCAAAAGTACAAAATCAACCGTCTGCAAATTCTCGTGCCGGATTATAACCGCGCGGCGATTGCTGCCGTGCAAAAGTGCGGGTTTGTATTTGAGGGAATCGCCAGGCAGGCGCTCTATTTTGGCGGCCGCTTTATTGATCTTTGCCAGTTTGCGCTTTTGCGCGAGGATTGTAAAAACATTGAAAAATTGTTTTAAAAATGGCAGGCTTTTAACATGCAAGCAGTAACTGTTTTTAATCGCTCTCTTAAAAAGATGGAAAACGAACCCATCTATTTTGCCAAAATTTTATCTTTTCTCTATGGCGGCAGCCTCTTCTCTTTGCCGATTCTGTTTTTAATATCGCGTTATTCATTTTGTTCAGCATTTTTTGGCCTGCTCCAAAAAAGCAAATTTAGCCGCCGCAAGATTGGGCCTTTTATCGCCCGTTTTCAAATCGACGCGAACGAATTTGTCAAAAAAGAATTTTCTTCTTTTAACGACTTTTTTATTCGCGAACTTAAAAAAACCGCGCGGCCGCTTGCCAAAGAAGGAGCTGTTTTGCCGTGCGACGGCAAGTTTCTGGTCTTTCCCCAAATTAAAGAAGCCGATGGTTTTGCGGTGAAGGGTAAAAAGTTTTCCTTGAGTTCTTTGCTTAAAGACGCCAAGTTGGCAAAGCGCTATGAAAACGGGTCGATGCTAATAGCCCGGCTGGCGCCCTTTGACTATCACCGGTTTCACTTTCCGTTTGATTGCATTCCCGGGGTGCCGCGTCTGATTAATGGCGCTTACTTTTCGGTAAATCCGGTGGCGATCCGTCAAAACATTGCCATCTTCACGCAAAATAAAAGGATTTTGACCGAGCTTGCGTCGCAAGAATATGGGAAGGTTCTCTGTGTGGAGGTTGGCGCGACCAATGTCGGTAGTATTATTGAAACATTTACGCCCGGCAAAAAATATTTGCGCGGCGAGGAGAAAGGGTATTTTGCTTTTGGCGGTTCGAGCCTCATACTGCTTTTTGAGCCGGGCAAAATTCGTTTTTGCGATGATTTAATTGAGCGCTCTCTCAATAAAATCGAAAGCAAGGACCGTATGGGCGCCCTACTGGGCCGGCTCACCTGATTATTTTCCGATGCAGAATTTTGAGAAAATGGAGTTGAGGATCTCTTCTGGGATATCTTTGCCGGAAATGGCGTTTAAAGCCGAAAGCGCATGACGCAGATCGGCGGCGACAAGCTCTTGCGGGCCATTATTTTGTAGATTGTCAAGCCCGCTGCCGCAACGATCCGCTGCGGCCTCAAGCGCTTTTTTGTGGCGTTCCTGCGTGATTATCAATGGGTGATTACCGGTATGTTCAAAAAGGCTTTTTTCGATCGCGGCCTGCAATTTGTCCAGTCCATAATCAGCGGTAGCGGAAATGTTGATCGCTCCCTCAATTTGCAGCGGCGGCGGCGCAAGATCGGTCTTGTTCCAGATAACAAGGGTCTTTTCCGGATCGCGCTCATTAAGCAGTCGATAGTCGTCCTCATTTAACTTGCGCGAAGCATCAAGTATCAGCAAGATGCGGTCGGCCTCTTTCGCGGCCCGGTTCGCCCTGTTGATGCCCTCCTGTTCAATAATCTCATCGGTTTGGCGGATGCCGGCGGTATCGATCAGCCGAAAATGCAGCCTTCCCATAGAAAGACTCTCTTCGAGCAGATCTCTTGTGGTTCCTGCGATCGGGGTAACAATAGCTCTTTGCTGTCTTAAAAGGGCGTTCATCAGAGAAGACTTGCCGACATTGGGCGTGCCGAGTAGCACCAGCGCGGCGCCCTCTTTGATGATCCGGCCGTCATGGTAAGTAGCGAGCAGCCGATTGAATTCATTTGTAAGGAGTTCCAGGTCAGCGCGGATGTTTGGCGGCGCAATTTCCTCATCGGGAAAATCAAGAAAAGCTTCGATTTGCGCGGCAATGTCCAAAAGCTTGTTCTGCAAAGAAAGAATATGACAGGAGAGCTTGCCTTCGAGCTGCGCTTTGGCGGCTAAAAGCGCCATGTCGTTTTGGGCGGCGATCAGTTCCTGCACGGCTTCGGCCTGGGCAAGATCAATTTTGCCGTTCAAGAAAGCACGCAGGGTAAATTCGCCCGGTTCGGCAGGGCGGGCTCCGGCCTCGAGAGCCCGTTCAAGGACGCGCCGCGCGACCAGATGGCCGCCATGGCAGGAGATTTCGGCGAGGTCTTCGCCGGTGTAGGTTTTGGGTGTTCGCATGACGGCTAGAAGGACGCTGTCGATCGGTTCTTTTTGCTTATTATATATAGTGGTATGGTGTAGGGTGTGGCTTTCATATTGTAAAGCCTTGGGCGTAGAGATTTTAGCGGCAATGGAGATAGCGTCCGGCCCTGAAAGGCGAATGATGGCGATCGCGCCGTTTCCTTGCGCGGTGGCGCAAGCTGCTATAGTATCGTTTTGTTTCATAATAACGGGTATTATAGCTTTTGGAAGGCTAAAAATCAATTGTATACCCAATGGACCTCAAGATTTGGGTTTTGGGCTGCTTCAAAGCTGTCGCAATTCGTCGATCTTAACCGGCTCAATATTATTAATATTAAGCCGGTTAAGATCGACGAATTGCGACAGCTTTGAAGCAGCCGAAAACCCAAATCTTGAGGTCCATTGGGTATAATCAGATCATCAGTCCGCCGCTGCCGATGCGGCCGTCGGGGGTCTTCCAGTTGATAGTATGGCCGTCATCGGCCGCTTTTTGGATTAAAAGCACATTGGGATCTTCCAGAATCAGGCGGCGGTGCAGGAGCGGCGGCGCTAAAAACCGTTTTTCCAGTTTTTCACGGTTAACGCCGGGCAGCGGCGCCCACTCGAGAGTACCGGCAGCTGCCGGCTGGGTGGAGAGTTTTTGCAGAGCTTCCATAATTTGTTCGACAAAGAAATTGAAATCCTTTTCTTCGCACGAAAAATTTGAATGGTTTGAGGTGTCGCCAAGCGAGATGCTGTTGCGCGAAAGCACATAGGTGCCTGAAACTTTTTCAAATTCCGGGTTGTTTACCAGCAATTTTTCAACATCTTCGTCCGTGAAATTTTTTTTGGTCATAAATGGTGCCTGCCTTTTTTTTGCATATAGCAGAATTGGGCTAATTGACGCAAGCGCCGGAGTTAAAGCCTTGGAGAGATCCGATTGCCAGTCAGGTAGTATTGGATTCTGCCCATGTGCGAAAAGTTGACAAAATGTTAACTAAATTTTGCGACCCTCCCGCTCCCTCGAACTTTCCATTCCGAATAAAACAATGATCTCGACTTTGTACATTTTTAAGCTTTGATTTCAATAAGATCTTGATTT
>CAZCPS010000083.1:0-5784 GCA_964499895.1 uncultured bacterium
GTCTTTTGCGCGCCGTTCCAGGTAGTTATGCCGAACCAGCCAATAATTTTAATGACCCACTCGCGCATCAGGTCAACCATGATAAAATTGGCCTGGGGGGTTTCCAAAGCGATTTGTTGGCGTTTTGCAAGAGCCGTTGTAAGTAGGCCGCCTCCGCCGGAGGCATAGATAATTAAAATATTACTCATAAAATAATGACTCAATTAAAAAAAAGATACTCTTTTTTTTGTTTTAAACGCAAGATTGCAAGTATGTCAATAAAAAAAAGCCGGTCAGAAATTAACCGGCTAGAATTCCGCCCATGGCCATAAAGACCAAACACCACGATCCACTATCGATCATAAAGAGATGCAAATTTTTGCGTCCCCAAAGAACGGTGGAAAAACCGGTGGTGAAGACAAAACCGAACCAGACGACCACGCCGGCAATGATGCCGTCCCAAAAAGATGTGACGCCCAGATAGATTTCAATCAAAGAGAGAAAATATGAAATAATGACCAGCAGCAAAAAAAAGAGCGGCATAGTTTTCATATGCTGTTTGATAGTCTTCTTATCCAGGCCGGTAATCCGACGCCAGACAAGGCCAAAAGCGTATTGCGAATACCAAAGAGAACTCAGGATCATAGCAACCAGAGCCGCAACAAAAACGGTAAGCAGATCAATTTGTTCCATAATTATCATCCCAGTGGCAAGGTTAAAATAGGCGGCGGCAGCTTTTGCTCAACAGCCTGCAGATTAAATAATTGCATCAAAAGAGCAAAGGTTCTCTTCGAATTTAAATCATTATCGGCAATGTAGAACCAATGGCCTCGATATTTTACGGCAACCGACGCATGCGAAGGCATCTGGTCGCAAGTCTGAACAGTCAGCAACTCCTTGGCAACTTTGTTCCACTCGCCTGAAGTTTCGCTCCAGCCTTCCGGCATAGCAATAGCGCCATTTTCGATATCGACCTTCGGCACTTCAACGCCCAAGGATACATAGTACATGCAAGAGAGCAGAGAACGGCTCATCACGCCAATTTTACCTTCGGGAGTAAAGCCTTTAAGCATACTGAGCACATATTTTCGATCAAAGTCAGTCACAGTGGGAAGAAGAGCCGCGAGCTTTTGCGATACTTCATTGTCTTTGGGAAAGCCAATTTGCAAAGACTCTTTCCTACCGTGTTCATCTTCTGTGATCTTCACACCGGTTAAAAGATGGCCTTGCAATTGGAGCTCGCGCAGCAATTTGATCGCCACAAAAAAGCTTTTGTAGTGCGGCTCATGCACAGGCGCCGGTGCGCCGGAGAGCGGCATATTGAGCTGATTGGCAAAGCTTTGAATAACCAGTCTAAAGAGGCGATCGACATCCCAGCCGCTATATACGAGCAATTGAATCGTCGAAAGTTCAATCGGTTTCATCATTTGCGCAGCAAACTCCTGCCCTTCGAGCGGAGTGTACTGAATGGTCGGCTGATCCTGCCAGCTAAATTCGCCATTGAACCCAACGGGACTATCATGATTAAAACCGGGAATACTAAAATTGGTGCCTGCCGTCGTTTTATAGGTTACTTGCGTGGTTATATTGCTAAGTTCTAAAAAGAGCGGCGCGTCGTAATAGCGCAAACGCACAAGATTTAAAAGCAGTTCTTCGCTATTGCTTTTTTGCACTACCATGTTATAGCTGTTGCGTCCGCCGGTACCTTCCATGCTAATGCTTGTCGGAACACGGCAGCCAACTAACCCAAATGCAAGAAGAGCCGGTAAAATCAGAGATATTTTTCCCATAAAAGCAGACCTTAGTGAATGATTAACTTCTTCAAATATCTATAAAAACAAAATTTTAGTAAAGAACCTAATACGCTTTTTGAAAAAAAACTAGGCTGATTTTGAAGAAGAAAAAGCCGAACCGGCAAAAATGGCAATGGTGCTGCAGATAAAGGCCGGAATAAGCGGCGGCACTTCAATGGAGAGCAAGACTTTGGCATCAAAAGTGGGCCAGATGGCCGAAATTAATCCACCGACGATCACGCCTGAAAAGGCGCCGGTCCTGTTCACTTTTTTAGAATACAAAGAAATGAGCAGCAACGGACCGAAAGAGGCGCCAAGGCCCGACCATGCATAAAGAACAAGTTTATAAATGGTGGCAGGCTGAAAGAACGCGATGGTAAAAGAAAAAAGCGCAATGATAATAACGCCGGCGCGCGATACCGTCAAAAGCTCCTTGTGCGTGGCATTTTTACGAAAGAGGCGCTGGTAAAAATCTTCTGCCAGACTGGAGGCTACGACCAAAATTTGCGCGGCCATAACATTAGTTGTAGCTGCTAAAATAGCGCAAAGCACCATGCCCGCAAAAAAGGGTACAAGCGTGCTCTTAACCAGCTCCAGCGTTACCAGCTCGGGGTTGGCAATGCCTTGGGGAAACAATACGATGCCAATCATGCCGATCAGGGTGGCGGCGCCAAGCGTTAATATCTGCCAGCTGACTCCTAGATACTTGGCTTTGTACATCTCTTTCGGATTTTTGATACCCATAAACTTGGTAATAATGTGCGGCTGCCCCCAATATCCCAGCCCCCAGCCGCAAGCTATGAAAATAATTTCCACAATCGTCTTTAGCGACAAGTCGGGAAAAATAGAGCTACTTAGCTGCTGAAGATGCAGCTGGTTAAAGATGGGCGCAAAACCGCCGATTTTCCATAACAGGCCAAGCGGCACCAGCAAGATAACCCCCAGCAAAAAAAAGCCCTGAAAAAGGTCGATCCAGGCTACCGTCACATAACCGCCGATATAGACATAAAAAACAATAATCAAAAGACCGATAGAAATACCGATAAAATAATTAAGACCAAAGAGGGACTCGGCCAAATAGCCCAAACTAACCAGACCGGAAGCGATGTATACCAAAAAGAAAAACAGGGACAAAATGGCGCAAAGCGTACGCAAAGCGCCGCTATGGTCCTTAAAGCGGGATTCAAAGTAGGCGTTCAGCGTTAAATTATTATCTTTTTCGGTCACAACCCTGATGCGCGGCGCTATAAGCTGCCAGTTTAAAAACATAAAAACTACTAAACCGATAGCCGCCCAGACATTGAAAATGCCCGTTGTAAAAATCAAAGCGGGATAAGCCATAAAAAGCCAGCTGCTCATTTCGCTGGCATGGGCAGAAAGCGCCGTCAAATAAAAATTTAACGAACGGTTGCCAAGAACAAACTCGGTATCGGATTGTTGCTTTTTATAGAAAAAAAAGACAACGCCCAATAGCATGGCAAAATATACGATAAATGTAACTAACTCTAATAAATGCATAACAATATGGTATGGTCATAGACCTTTTAAATCCAAGATTAAATTCCCAAAAAAGTCAATCTTCCTCAAAATGGAAGCATATGAATAGAATTGAACAATTGAACCGGGAAATTCGGAGCTGTCAAAAATGCCCGCTTGGCCTAACCCGTAAAAATACCCTGCCGGGCGAAGGATCGCTCTCTGCTAAAATATTTTTAATTGGCGAGGCGCCGGGTCAGACGGAAGATCTAAACGGCCGGCCGTTTATGGGCAAGTCGGGAAAAGTTTTGGATCTGCTATTAAAATCGGCCGGCATAAAAAGAGAGTCCGTCTACATTTCCAATATCGTTAAATGCCGGCCTCCTGAAAATCGGGAGCCTCTGGCAGAAGAAATAAGAACCTGCCTCCCCTACTTGTTTGCAGAACTTGGTTGCCTTGCGCCCGATCTTATTATTACTTTAGGAAAACATGCGACAGAAGCGCTCTTTGCGGCGCTGAAGCTCTCTTTTCACCAATTATCGGAAGTGCATGGACGCCTAATAGAAGTCAGAGCTTCTTATGGCAATGCCACGCTATTGCCGCTCTACCATCCGGCGGCGGCCTGCTACAATCCCCATCTGTTAAAAACTATGGAGCGAGATCTTCAAAAAGGACTGGCAGCTATAAAATTTCCAAAAGGTTGATATCAAAAATAAGATCTTTGCCGGCTAAAGGATGGTTCGCGTCGAATGTTACGCTGCGGTCATTTAATTCCCTAACGGTGACAATAATAGGGGTGCCGTCGGGCTGTTGGATCTGAAGCTGCTGCCCTTCTTTCAAGTCCACATTGGCCGGCAGCTGCGAGCGTTCAATAATCGAAATCAGTTCGTCCATATAAGGGCCAAAGGCATCATCAGCAGAGACTTCTATCGTCTTATGTTCGCCGGAAGCCATGCCGACCAGAGCTTCTTCAAAAGCAGGAATAATATCTGATGACCCAATGGTCACTTCCATAGGGCCTTGCTGGCGGGAGGAGTCAAAAATAATTTCCTGATGAGTCTTAGCTACATATTGTATTTTTACGGTATCGCCTTGCTTTGCTTTAGCCATTTTGTCTCCTTTTATACTTACGGCAACATATTTAACTGAATGGACGCAATAGCCGATGGCGACTGTTGGTTCATTATATCCCCTTTTTTTCGATTTAATTTGCGGTAGGTATTAAGTCAACCTTCTTCATTGCGATAAACAGCTCCCCGACCGGATAACCCAGCCTCAAGTTGTTTGTTTTAAGTAATTTAATAATACGCAGCTATTTTAAAAAAAAAGCTGACATTAATCACGGAGTACCATAAAATTTTTTACTTTTCAGGAGACAACGATGAAGATCTATATGAAATATGCCGCGCCGGCCCTGAACACTCCGGAATTTTCCAGGGTATTTAATCCGAATGGCTTTGAACGAGATGCCAAGGGGCATATAAGAGCTTTGGAACTGATCGCCCTTCCGGGCATGAGTGGTGATGTCATGGAAAAAATAGGGGGTATTTGCAAAGTATCGCTTAGCGACTATCCATCTCCGGTCTTTATCGACAGCCGCTTTACGGACACATCCTTTCAAGATCCGGAAGCTACCATTAAATTAACATCAGAGACCATCCTGGAAAAATTGGCTGCATGCGCCGGGTATATCTATGGTTGGGGCTGCAACTGGAGCGCCGGCATTCCGCAAATGCTAGATTTCTATCCACCCAACAAATCGCTTAGCGAAGAGGAAAAAAATCACCGGCAATTCAAAGGCATGGCCGACTGTTCGGGGCTTCTCTTTGAAGCTACTCATGGGTATACGCCGCGCAACACATCAGATTTGCTGCGTTTTGGACAAGAGGTTCAAAAAGATGATTTAAGACCGCTCGATCTGCTTGTCAAACGGGGCCATGTCATTATAGTGTTAAACTCCGGGGAAACAATCGAGAGCGGAGAAATCCATGGCGTTATTAAAAAACCGCTAGCCGAGAGACTTGATGAAATAGCAGACGAACCATATATCTGCCGCCGCTGGATCGAACAGGACGAAACAATTATCAGAAACCTCACGGCTTAAGCCGGAGGGTTTGAAATTCAAGCCTTACAGGCCTTGACCTGACGCTATCACAACTGATATTGCAGCGCCTGCAAAGCGCCCTGCATCAATGACAATGTCAATGCTTCCAGATAGCTTACCCATTTCGCGTTTTTATGCTCTCTTGACAGGCTAACTTGAGGCAAAGCATCCGGTTAAACGCTAAACATATGATAAATATAGTCCATACCGCTCTTGCGCATAAACAGAGTGCCCTTTGGCATGATCCTGTCTTCCGCTTCTATGCCCGTTTCTTCAAATAATTCTCTCGCAGCGCCTTTCAAAGCGGATGATGCATGTCAAGTCAAATTTTTATCAAACCGTTTCTTCACTCACGAGCGGTATATACTCCGGCCTGTGGCCTACGCCCCTTCGGGGTAATTTCAGCTTCGCTGAAATTATCTCTCTCGCTTC
>CAZCPS010000084.1:0-5743 GCA_964499895.1 uncultured bacterium
AAAAGCGGATTTTAAGAGCCGTTTTAACATGTTGCCGTTGCGGGGCTGGCAGATAATAGCGTTCGGCATGCAGTTGAGAAAGGCGATATCATAAATGCCGTGGTGGGTGCAGCCGTCCGGGCCGGAGAGTCCCGCGCGGTCGATGCCGATAACGACAGGTGCGTTTTGCAGGCATATGTCATGAAAAAAGTTGTCCAGAGCTCTTTGCAGGAAGGTGGAATAAATGGCGAGCGCTACTTTTGAATGCGGGTCTTTAGCGATGCTGCCGGCGAAGGTCAGCGCGTGTCCTTCGGCAATGCCCACATCATGGCAACGCTCGGGGAAGAGTTTTTTAAATTCGCTAAGACCGGAGCCCTCGATCATGGCGGGCGAGATGGCAATGATGTTTTTGTCGTTTGCGGCCATGTCGCAAAGCGTTTTACCGAAAATCTTGGGAAAGGTAATGGCCTTTGAGGGCAGAAAGAGGCCGGTTTGCGCGTCGAAAGGTTTGGCGCCGTGGTAAGGGGTCGGATTGTCGGAAGCCGCGCTAAGCCCCAATCCCTTTTTGGTAAATACATGCACCAATACGGGGCCTTCGGTATTTTTTAACGCCGAAAAGGTGTGGATCAGCTGCGACAGGTCATGGCCGTCGATCGGCCCGACATAAGAAAGGTTGAACTGTTCGAAAAAAGGCGCGGGGCTGACCAGATTTTTAATCGAGCCGGTAATCTTGTGTCCCTGGCTGGCCAGGAAGCGGCCGCAGGCGGGCAGTTTGGCCAGGATAGTCTCGATCTCCTGATACATTTTATTGGAAATGGGGCTGTTGACCAGGCGGCTTAAAATATTCTGAATATTGCCGACATTTTTGGAGATGGCCATTTCGTTGTCGTTGAGTAGGATCACTAGCCGTTTTTGATTGCGTGAAATATTGTTAAGCGCTTCGTAGATCAATCCGCAGGTAAAGCTGGCATCGCCTAAAATAGGAATAATATGTTCTTTTCTTCCGGCAGCGTCGCGGCTCGCGACAAGTCCTAACGCAACGGAAAGAGCGTTACCGGCATGGCCGGCAAAGAAATGATCGTGTTCCGATTCGGGGGGGCAGGAAAAACCGCAAAGCCCCCGGTATTTTCTAAGCGTTTCAAAATGCTTGTGACGGCCCGTTACCAGTTTATGCGTATAAGTCTGATGGCTGGTATCAAAAAGTAATTTATCAACCGGCGAGGAAAAGACATAGTGCAGCGCGATGGTTAGCTCGACGATGCCTAAATTGGAAGACAGGTGGCCTCCGCTTCCGGATAGCACTTCGATAATGCGCCGCCGTACTTCAAGAGCCAGGGCTGAAAGTTCTTCTATTGTGAATTGCTGCAGGTCATGCGGCGCTTTGATTTTATCAAGCAGCGGGTAAGCATTCATATTTAAAAAACCTGCGAACCCTCCGGAGAAAAAGGCTCGGTTTGCGGTTGGCCGTTTTCGTCCAACTGCAATTCGCTGTTGCGGTCTTTAATCAGTGTTTCAACTTTTTTTTCAGCAAATTCCAGTTTATTTTGACATGCCTTAATTAGCAAGTCGGCCTCTTCAAACAGGCAGAGAGACTCATCGAGTGTTGTTTTGCCGCTGTTCATCGATCCAAGGATCTCTTCCAGGCGGTCAAAAGCATTTTCAAATGATTGATTTTCCATCTTGACAAACTTTTAATTTAATTTTTCCATCGCTCAGACGGGCGATGATGACATTTTCTTTTTGCACATCTTTAGTAGAAAGGATAATGGAATTATCCTTTTCGGAAAAGAGAATACTATACCCGCGCTGCAGTAAATTGGAGGGGTTGATGCCTTTTATGTGTTCGACCAGGGCTATGAGCCGTTCTTTGCGCTGGGATAGAATGTTTAAAATAACATTTATTAGAAGTCCTCTGTATTTATCAGGATTGAAGCGTTCTTTTTTGATCAAAAGCGTGCTATTGATCTGGCGACGGAGGTTTTGGCGGCAAAGCAGCAGGGCTTCCTTTCTTTCTTTTAAAAAACCCATCTGAAAGCGGTCGCAGTTTTGTTGGTAGTTTTGCAGCGCTTTTTTCTGCCGCTGCAGCGCCGCTATCGGGGACCCTGCTCTAGTCAGTTTTTGACATGAAAAGAGCATCTGTTTTTTGTTAGATAAAATTTGGAGTATGCTTCCCTGAATATTTTCTTTAAAATCATCGAGCTGCTGCATTTTCGGCCCGAGCAGCGCTTCGCTCCTGACAAAGAGCGGCTGCTTTTGAAAATAGGAAAGCTCCTGTTTTAAAGATTTAATTTGCGTTAGGATGTTTTTAGCGAGAGCGGCGCCGGTTTGCTTAAGTCCTGTTAAGAGCTGGGAT
This sequence comes from uncultured bacterium, assembly GCA_964499895.1. Classification (GTDB taxonomy): domain Bacteria; phylum Chlamydiota; class Chlamydiia; order Chlamydiales; family SM23-39; genus CAZCPS01. The sequence continues at coordinate 2,333 of CAZCPS010000084.1, forward strand.
TTTTCACGGACCGCCAATTCAGCGGCGGCCGAAGGCGTGGGCGCCCGGACATCGGCGACAAAGTCGGCGATTGAAAAATCGGTCTCGTGGCCTACGGCGGAGATAATCGGGATCTTTGATTGAAAAATGGCTTCGGCTACGATCTCTTCATTAAAGGCCCAGAGATCCTCGAGGCTGCCGCCGCCGCGGCCGACGATCATAACATCGCACAGCCGGTATTGATTGAATTGGGAGATGGCCTTGGCAATTTCCATGGCGGCGCCCTCTCCCTGCACTCTAACCGGGTTTAAAAGCAGGGAAAAGCCGCGAAAGCGGCGGGAAAGAACATTGATGACATCCTGAATGACGGCGCCGATCGGCGAGGTGACAATGCCGATGCGCACGGGGAATCTTGGCAGCGGCTTTTTTCTTTTGCTATCCAGATAGCCCCTTTTTTGCAGAGATTCTTTTAATTCCTGCAGTTTTAAAAGCAGGGCGCCTCTTCCGGTATATAATAATTCTTTGACGATAAATTGATAGTTGCCGCGCGGAGGGTATACCGAAATGGCGCCTTTTAAAACTACGCGGTCGCCGGGCTTGGGTATTCGAGAGAGGGTTTTAGCCTGCTGCAGGTACATAACGGCCGGGAGTTGGGCGTTTTCGTCTTTGACGCTAAAGTAGACATGCCCCGAGGGAGCCTGTTTACAGAGGCTGACCTCGCCTTCAATTGCGATATTGACAAAGCGTGTTTCCAGCAGGTTTTTAAGAGCCAGCGTCAGCTGGGTGATGGAAAGAATTTTACTTTCTTCGTTCATGTTTTTGGCGTGCCCTGTTTGGCAAAATTCCCAATTTTTGAATTGGTTTGAGTATATACTTGCATTGGAAGCAATTCAATAGTATAATAGTTAAATTAATGTTTAAAAAAGGAGTCTGAACATGGCCAGGGAAAAAATTATCGCCGGCAACTGGAAAATGCACAAGACCGAAGAAGAAACTATTGAGTTTATAAAAAAGCTTGCTTCTCTTCTTAAGAAAGCGAAGGTCTCCGTTTACCTGGCTGTTCCTTTTACATCGATTGGGGCGGCTGCCAAGGCGGCTAAGAAGACGGCAATTGTGATTGGCGCGCAAAACATGCATGACGCCGATAAAGGAGCCTTTACCGGCGAGATCGCCGGATCGATGATTAAGTCTGCCGGAGCGCAATTTGCGATCCTGGGCCATTCGGAAAGACGCCATATCTTTAATGAAACGGACGCTTTTATCAATAAAAAGGTGCTAAAAGCGCTTAAATTGCAGCTGCGCCCGATTTTATGCGTCGGAGAGACGCAGGAAGAGCGGGACGCGGGGCAGACCGAAGAGGTGCTGGCGCGCCAGATCAAAGAAGGTTTAAAAGGCGTAAAAGAGGAAGATTTGGAAAGTGTAGTGATAGCATATGAGCCGGTTTGGGCGATTGGCACCGGACTTACCGCGACGCCCGAAATGGCGCAGAAAACGCACGCTTTTATTCGCGCCGGGATTGCGTCGCTTTTTTCTAAAGAAGCGGCGGCAAAAATGCCGATTCTGTATGGCGGCTCGGTCAAGCCCGATAACATTGCCGGCCTGATGGGCAAGAAAGATATTGATGGGGCATTAGTTGGCGGTGCGGCGCTCGAGGTAGACAGTTTTTATAAATTAGTAAGTAACGGTTGAGGTCTTATGTCATTTTTCTTTTTCTTCACACTCTTTTGTTTTTTATTCTTTTGCGCGATCCTGATTTTTGTGATCCTGATCCAGGAATCGAAAACTATGGGACTGGGCGCTTCTTTTGGCGGCGACACTTCCGACTCGCTCTTCGGGACTTCGACTGCCGATGTGCTTAAAAAGTTTACGGCTTATATGGTGGTTATTTTTATGTCGGCCTGCATTTTGCTTTCGGTTTGGTCAACAACCTTGGGCGCTCCCAAAGGCGATGCTATCGTTCCGCCGCAAGAGGCCCTACAATGATCCTGCCGCTCACTTATTACGGCAACCCTTTGCTCCGGCGCCGGGCCAAGGAGGTAGTTGAGTTTACGCCGATGCTCGTCAAACTCGCAGAAGATATGATCGAAACGATGGACGATAAAGAAGGCGTAGGCCTGGCCGCGCCGCAAGTGGGCATATTACTGCGTTTAATTGTTATCCGGCCCGTTGTGACTACGGAATCAGGGGAGTTTGCATTGGGGCCGCCTGAAGTATATATCAACCCGGTGCTCTCGCAGCCCGATGCGGAGCAGGTTAGTTTGCTTGAGGGTTGTTTGTCCATTCCTGCCATTCATCGCGAGGTCTTCCGACCCAAAAAAATCCATATGGAAGCTTTTGATCTGCATGGCAACAAAGTGTCGCGGGATTTTACCGGCTTCTGCGCGCGTGAGATCATGCATGAGAACGATCACTTGAACGGCGTGCTCTTTATCGACCGGCTGGACAAGAAAATACGCCGGGAAATCGAGCCCCTTTTGCACGAAATCAAAAAAACGCATCCATTTAAATAAGAGCAACAAGTATACCCAATGGACTTCAAGATTTGGGTATATGCAAGTACTCAAAAAATAGCAAATCTTTTTTAGACTTACAAAAGTATCTTGAAGTTCATTATTTAATAAAAAAGCCTTAAATAATCTTTTTGAGTTTCCCTGACCATTTTTGCAATAAAAAAAAGGAAATCATGGTCATTGATATGCGCCTTTTCCAAACTCTCAATATATTCTCTTCTTGTTACAAGCGGAATAATTGCAATGGTGTAGCCCTTTTGAAGCAAGATTAAATTCATGAGCAAGCGGGCAAGTCTGCCATTGCCATCGATAAAGGGATGGATAAAAACGAAATCTTTATGAACAATTGCCGCAGCTTCAACCGGGTGCTTTTCTGCTGTTGCAACGCCGGTTGCGGAAATCAATTTTTTCATTAATGAATCTAATTCATCGGGTTTGGGAAGCGCATATTTTGATCCGGTTATTATAGCTTTGCATTTTCGATACTTCCCTGCATTTTTATCATCGATTCTAAAATATAAAAGCTTGTGCAACTGTTTTATATCCCGCACAGAAATAGTTTTTTTATTCACTAAAGTGTAGAGATAATTATAAGCTTCTGCGTGCCCGATCGCTTCCAAATGATCTTTTAAAGGCTTTCCACCTATCGTCACTCCATCTTCTAAAACAATTTTAGTCTCGCTCTCTGTTAAAGAATTGCCTTCCAAAGCATTGCTGGAATAGGTCAGGCCAATTCGATAGTATTCTTTAATAAGTTTAAGTAGATTGTTATTTAAAGGACGATAAGAGTTTATCTCTTGCTGCAAAGCATCTATTTCTTGAAGAATATTTTTCATATTTTTCCCTAATCTTGAAGTCCATTGGGTATATACCGAAGCAACCTGAAGAATCGGTTTTGGGCAATTTCAAAGCTGCTGAAATT
>CAZCPS010000085.1:0-5703 GCA_964499895.1 uncultured bacterium
TGTCCGGGTTCGGAACGAACCACGAGAGGAAGCGTAAGCTTCCGTCAGGAATCCCTTGTTTAGACTTGGGGAGGTTCAAATACCATGTTTAAGCCTCCATTAGAGATCTGCGGCGTACCATATCTTATCCATTTAAAATTTGAAAGCCCCGCAATTGAGGCGGCGGTTTTAAAGCAAAACGCCCGCGCTCTGCGCTCCGGTTTTTTTTCGGAAGAAAAATTGTGGCAGGGACAGTATTATCGGGCGGAAATTTTAAATGGCTTTTGCCCCGGTCTTTATGTGGAAAAAGTGAATTCCAGCATCGGATGGGGGGTGTTTGCCGGCCAGGCGATTGAAAAACATAGCTTTGTCATCGAGTATACGGGACTGATGCGCAAAAGAAACCGCCGCCTGATTGCCGGCAATAACTATCTGCTGCGCTACCCGAACGCCGAGCCCGGCGCGGAAAAATTTACGGTCGATGCGGAGAAAGAGGGCAATTATTCCCGTTTTATCAATCACTCGTTTGAGCCCAACATCGAGATCGCTTCGGTCTTTTTGGACGGTATGGTCCATATTTTACTTTTGACTCTTAAAAAAATCGAAAAAGGCGAGCAGCTTTGCTGCAATTATGGAGAAGACTATTGGAAGGGGATCGCGCCGCTCTCTTTATAGAAGAGTTTGATGTGCAATATATTTCGCGCCTTTATTTTGCCGATAATAAGGTTTTCAAGGCTGTTTTGAAAAAGAGCCAAAAGGCCTTAACAAAGGGACTTATTTCGGAGCGCAGCAGGTGGCGTGGCGCTCTTTATGAAAAAGAGCTTGAAGGGGGCCGCGTTGCGCCACTTGAGATCAAATGGCTGAGCTATGAAAAGGAATATGGGCTAGTTGCGAGTAAGGATTTTAAAAAGGGGGATTATATCGGCGAATATGCCGGCATGGTGCGCAAAACCTCTTCTTTAGACGCAAAAAATTCTTATTGCTTTGAGTATTTGATCGGCGGCGAAAAAAGATCCAGATTTACAATCGACGCCAGAGAAATGGGTAATGAACTGCGCTTTGCCAACCATTGCGACGAGCCTAATTGCGAAACGGCCGAAGCTTATGCTTTGGGTCTTTTGCATATTATTCTTCTCGCAAGAAAGCCGGTTAAAAAAGGCGAAGAGCTGACCTATGATTATGGCCCGACTTATTGGGCTAAAAGAAATTGCCCTGTTGACTAGTGCTCTGTCAATGTTAAAATTTAGGATTGTGCGGCGCCAAAGCCCTGGGAAGTGACGATTGCGAGTCGGTTAGTATTAATCAATACAAGACCGACTCGCAATCGCCGCTTCGCAGGAGCTTTCGCGCTAGCACAATCCTAAATTTTAATATTGACAGAGCACTAGGATTCGTCCTCCGGCTTGGCGCGCATTGCTTTAGTCGAGCCCCTAAGATGTTTTCCTTTCAGCATCTTTTCTTTTTGCCGGCGGGTGCGGCGTTTTTTCTGCCGGCGGATTTTTTCCGTTTCTTTTTCCTTGTCCGTTTTGACTTGCAAAAGAGTTTTTTCCAGCTTTTCGCACAGAGCTCTTCGGGCAAAAAAACGGTTGGCTTCGCGAGAACGGGTCTTTTGGTATTTGACTTCGATGCCGGTCGGCAGGTGCTTGAGATAGACGCACGAGGCGGTTTTATTGATCTTCTGCCCGCCCGAGCCGCTGCCCAAAATAAACTTTTCCAGAATGTCAGCTTCTTTAATGCCGATTTTTTCCATGCGGATTGCGAGCTCTTCAAATTTTTCTTTTTTAATGGACATTGTGTTTCCTTCTTTGCATACTATTTACTATGAAAAAGTATGTTTTGGCTTTGTTTTTATCGCTTTTTGGATCTCTCTTCGCTACTATTTCGGAGCCGCTCACCATCGATATCGCCACCGGCTATAAAATTGATTTTTTAAATTGGAAAGCGCTGTCGGACACTTCCGAACAATTTCTCTACTATCAGGAAAAATACCAAAATGTAAATTATTTGCAAACCTCGCTTAATGTGCGGACGATCAGCCGCGATTTTTATCTTTTCGGCGGGAGCGACTATTCGCTAATCGGCAGCGGCAGCTTGCGGCAGAAGATGGGCCAACTGGATTTTACAAGCCGGATAGAGCGCGCAAGCTTTTCTACCGAGGGCTATGATATTTCAGGTTTTGGTGTCTTCGGCTATCTGATCAACCTGACGCCCGATCGGTTTAACAAGATTATTTTGATCCCCTATTTCGGCTATAGCGGCGACTATCGGCGGCTGAAAGGGCGACAGCCCCATCCGGCTTTGGCAACCCTGTCGAACAGCGCTGCTGAAATTGATTATACGACACTCGCTCTCAACCTCTCGCGCCATTGGATGCATGAGTCCTGGTATGGCCTGACGATCGGCGGTAGCGTTAAGGTAATTAGCGTTTGGGGGCTGGTCTTTGACTTTTTCTATTATTTCCATTGGCTTGATCTTAAGCATAAGTCTTATGTATGTTATTTGCAAAACGACTATTCCGCGGCGGATGTGCTGCTATCTTCATATGAAGTGGAAAAGAAGTTTAAATCGGACGGTTCTTTTGGTAGCGGCCATGTCTGGCTGGGCAAGCTTTCTTATGATTTTTTGAACCACTGGCAGCTTGGCGGCGTGCTAAAATACCACTACTACGCAGCCAAGAATACGCATATAAACACCAAAATTACGACCAAAGAGATCTATCCCGCTTCGTCTACGGTATTATCCGAGTCGCGAGAGCGCTTTATTTCCCGGTGGTATTACATTTCAGCGCAGATGATGCTTTCATTTGTTTTTTAGGAGCGATTAATGACGATAATCATGGGTAAAAATACGATTAAGGCGGTGCTCGAAAAGAATAGCGGGCGCTTTTTAACTGTTTATGTCGACAGAGCCAAAAAGGATGATGAAATTGTGCGCCTTTTAGGCAAAGCGGACATTCCGTATGAACTTGTGCCCGCTTCCCGCCTGGAAGCGCTTTGCGGTTCCGCTTCTCATCAGGGGTTCGCGGCTAAAGTTAAAGACAGGGAGTTTTTGGAGTTGAAGACCTTTTTGCAGAATCGGGGCGAAAAAAGTCTGGTGGTTATGCTCGATAGCATTGTCGATCCCCATAATTTTGGGGCTATTTTGCGTTCTTGCGAATGTTTTGGGGTGGCGGCGGTCATCTTTTCCAAAAATCGCGGAGCGCCGCTTTCTCCGGCCGTGACCAAAGTCTCTTGCGGAGCCTCAGAGCTCTTACCACTCATTAGGGTGAGTAATCTGGCCGAAGCGTTGCGACAGCTGCAAAAAGAGGGCTTTGTCGCAATGCTGGCCGATATTAATGAGAGTGCCGTGGCGCTGGGCAGTTTCGTGCCGCCGGATCTTTCGGTATTGATTATGGGTTCGGAAAAGTGTGGAGCCCAAGCCTTAATAAAAAAGATGGCTGACCGAACAGTCTATATTCCGATGCAAGGGTATATTGACTCGCTTAATGTCGCCCAAGCGGCTTCGGTTTGTCTCTATGCGCTGGCTGGTGTTTCCTGATGGGAGCTTAAAAGTATGCTTTTTTTCTTGTTTTTTCTGCGTTTTTTCAGACTTTTTTGCACGCGTTTTTTCTTAGGTTTTTCCAACGCTTTTAGTTCTTTCCCTTTTGCTTTTAGGGTGATATCGGTTTGTTTGGCTATGAGAAAAGCCCGGGCTGTTTTTGCTGCGGTAATTGCTTCAGAGCTCTGAGATTCCGGAGCATTTAGGATCCTTTGGATCGCTTTTCCCAGCAGGTTTTTCTTTCTGGGAAGGCGCTTGGGCAGGCACCCCGGCAAGGCATCTTCAGATCTATAACCTGTATCCATCCGCGCAAAGGAAGGGATTTTTTGGCTGCCGACCCAATTGACTAAGAATAATTCATTAAAAATGGGATCGGTTTGAATTGATTTAAAGAGCTTGTCCATCTCTTTTGTAAAACCTTTCGTTCTGGGGCCTAGTTTTTCCGCGTTCGTTTGGAAACCATCGGTGCTTTTTCCTCTTTGGATCTCCAGCCATTGGTGTATGGCGCTGTAAATGGCTACGGTTTGTGCCGTTCTATCCACACTGCTTTTGCAGTGAATTAGCGTGGGCAAATTTAGTAAATTTAGAAGTAGCGCGGAGCCAATAATGGAATTCTCTTTATGGCCGTTTTTTTGAGTAAGCAGTTCAACTATTTTGGGTTTAAGAAATGTTAGCAAGTTGAATTCGAATTTCTTTTCAGGGTCTTCTTCAAATTCCTTTATTTTTTTGTTAATCAAGGGCGTGAGATTATGTTTTATCTGTTCTTTGTTATGGGACGCCTCCTTGGAACTTGTTATACCGGGCCATATTTTTGCGATCCATCCTAATGATGGAGCTTTATCAAAGGCTTTTTGCACGACATTAATGCCGGTATTAATTTGAATGGGCATGCATTTAATAGTTATTTGTTGACCACTGTCATTTGTATATATGATTGTTTTAGCTCTAGACAGTGCTTCCCATTCCTCGTCTAACATTTTTTTTTCATTTGCCTGGTAAGTCGTTAGTACGGAATGCACGCAGAATCTAAATTCATAAGTGTTTTTACCTGCAGTAGTAATGCCTTTCTGCTTTCCCTTCAGTTCTTTTTCGAACATCATGGGAATGATTTCTTCGGCGTTTTTTTGCGATTTGATCCGGCCGGCATAACAAATGCTTTCATTGTTTTTTTTGTCGATAATGGCTCTGGGAATGTGAGCGTTGATCGCATCACGATTGAATGAAGAATTAAAAGCATTTTCTATGGTAACGGTTTTTGTGGTGCCGGTTGAGTCATCTGTCTCCTCGTAACTAAGCCCGTTCAAATCGGAGTTGGCTAAAAATTCATGTCTAATTTTTGCTTCATATTTTTTGCCTTCGCCGACATCCATTGAAACATCAAAGCCGAAGCTGCGAAAACGATCCCGATTTTCTACGGACGCGTAAAGCCCCGCAAGGTTGTCTTTGTGTTTTTTTTCTTTATATTCGAAAAGGCCGGTGTTTAGAGCGTCATTAAGTTCAGTTTCAAAATGTTTAGCCGTTAATGTTTCAGGAGATTTTTGATTTTGGGCTACATATTCCTCATAATGACAATAGGCTTGAATCAAGGCCTCTTTACTTTGAAAAACAGGTTGATTTTTGTCGTCATATTTGACTTCATATGGTTTTGAATGGCTATTTTTTTCGTTCCAAAGATTAAAACTTTTTACAAAGGTATAAAAATTGGTATGGTCATTTTGAGTGAGGCTTTTGGGGTAGAGCTGTTTTTTCGTGGATAATAATTTTGACTCCATTGTCCATGGGTGTGGACCTTCAGTTTCTTGAGCGGTAGCTTTAGCCGTAGCCTCAATTGCCGGTAGCGATACAGCGCTGACTGCTTTTGTTAGTCCGCTTAGTGAGGCGTCCTGACTTATTATATTATTATTAATTTTAAAAACGGCGCTGTCGGTTATTAATGTTTGATCCAGTGTAGCGAGGTCGGTGATTTTATTTGCGTTATTCGTGATTTGCTCTATTAGCGCTTTGTCTTCTTTTTTATTTATCCCACTTTCAAATTGACCATTCTTTCTCGAAATAGAGTATACATTATAGGTTACCCCTTTGATTATAGTAGTGCCTATTTTGACTTTGTTGTTTTGAATTTCATTAACCGTAAAGGGCGAAGTCGCGCCTACATTGGAAGGTCCGTCCGGCATAATACCACCTTAT
>CAZCPS010000086.1:0-5626 GCA_964499895.1 uncultured bacterium
AAGAAGAGACAAATCTCTATGTGGTCGAATATTTGGATGATGAGCCGTTTGAAGACCACTACCATTTTGTCGAAGATGGACAGGAAATCGATAAGCGCGTTTTTTATTACCCGGCTCAGGTGGCGGGCGATATAACGCTGCAAACCGATGAGATCGAAATTTGCCTTTGGTCGCCGCTAAATGAGGCTATAATGCTTGCGACCTATTCCGGCGTCAAAAAAATTTGCACTCTTCTAAAAGACAGACTTGAAAGCTAGTGTTTAGTTGCAAAAATTTGGTATAGTCCTATTTCATTTTTACGCGCAGCATGGCGTTGCAGGCTATTTTAGCTGCCAGGCCGGCTCCCATGCGTACGATCTTGTGGCTTAAAAGCGGAGATTTGACTTTTTGCAGCATGGCCAAACTGGTTCTTAGGGCCGCGCCATTTATGTTGATTATGCGTCCCAAGGTGCTGTTTAAATGTGGTTTGTCCTGATTTGAAATAAGCTGGGCTGAGTGGGTCTGTTTTTCAACTGGCTTAATCATATATTCCTCCGGTTTTTTGTCCGGAGTTTAAATAAATGTTAATTCTTTGTAAATATTTTTTATGCGGGGTCTGCAAAAAAGATGCGTTGCACCATGTCATCAATAAAGCGACATTATATACCGAAGCAACCTGAAGAATCGGTTTTGGGCAATTTCAGCAGCTTTGAAATTGCTCAAAACCAAACCTTGAAGTCCATTGGGTATAGTAAAAGATGCTTGGCAAAGCGATTAAAATTATGTTATGATGGCCATCATTTTAACCGAGAGGAAAACATGCACAGGCTAATTGTTCGTTTGCTCTGCGTTTTGTTAAAGGTATTATTGAGTTTGCGTTATCGCATTACCATCAAAGGGCTGGAGCATTTAAAAAGCGGTAGCTTTAATCAAGATGCCGGCATTTTGTTTTTGCCCAATCACCCGGCGCATATAGATCCGCTTCTTTTGACGATGATTCTCTATAATAAATTTCAGGTCAGACCGCTTGCGATAGAATATATTTATCGGCAAAAGGCGATTTTGCCGCTGATGAAGCTGGTCAAAGCGTTGCCGATTCCTAATTTTGAATCATCCTCCAATCAAATGAAACTGCATAATGTCAAAACGGTGATTAACGAAGTTGTGGAGGGCGTGAAAAATAAAGAAAACTTTATTCTGTATCCGGCCGGCCGGCTTAAACATACCGGTAAGGAAATCCTGGGCGGCGCGTCGGCGGCGCACAAGATAGTGCAGCAGGTGCCGGGCATTAATATTGTTTTGGCGCGTACAACCGGGCTTTGGGGGAGCAGCTTTTCGCGCGCCTATACGGACTATTCGCCCGATTTGAAAACGATGATCACTCTTAATTTTAAACGATTGCTGAAGGGCTTGATTTTCTTTTTGCCGCGCCGCAAAGTAACGATCGAATTTAGCGTTCCTCCGGAGGGTTTTCCGGCGCTTGGGTCGCGTCTGGAATTCAACAAGGCGTTAGAAGGGTGGTATAACCGTTATCCCGCAGATCACAGCCTTTCTGAAGTCGAGCCGCTTTATCAGGTGTCATACAGTCCGTGGCGCGAAGAATATAATCAAAAAGATTTTCGACATGCCAAAATTTTGCAAGTTAGCAAGAAAAGCTATTCATCGGCCGTGGAAGAGCAGGTTTTTGCCGAAATCTCCAGGATATCGAAGCTGCCGGTTGAAGAGATTAATTTGGAGTCCGATTTGGCTGTAGATCTGGGAATGGACTCGCTGGATATTGCCGAACTGGTAAGTTTTTTGGGCGTGCATTTTGAGATTGGCGAGGTGCATCCGGAAGATGTGGAAACGGTGCAGGCCGTACTGGAAATTGCCGAAGGACGGAAAAAAACGCTCAAAAAAGTTGAAAACTCCAAGTTTGGCTGGCCCGAGGAAAAAGAGGGGCGTTCGAACCCTGAATTGTCTGAGGGTTCAACTATTCCGGAAGCTTTTTTGAATATCTGCGCCAAAATGAAGAATCGGCCGGCCGTCGGCGACGATATGCTGGGGCCGCTTTCCTATAAAAAGATGAAGTTGGCCGCTTTGGTTCTTGCCGAAGAGTTCAGGCAGCAAGAGGGCCGCTATATTGCTATTATGCTGCCATCGTCGGTCGGCGCCTATCTGGTAATTTTAGCTGTCTGCCTAGCCGGCAAGGTGCCGGTGATGCTCAACTGGACCACGGGCCCGCGCTTTTTGAATCATATGATGGAAATTACCGGCGCTAAAATAGTAGTCAGTTCCTGGAAGTTTTTGGAGCGGCTGAGTAATGTCGATTTCGGCAATCTGACTGATAAAATCCGTTATATGGAAGATATTAAGCAGGGGATTTCCAGAACGATGAAGATCAAAGGCCTGCTCTCCTCTTTCCGTAGTACCAAAGGGCTTTTACGGGCCTTAAAGCTGGATAGGATTAAACCGCAGGATCCCGCTGTGATCCTGTTTACCAGCGGCACCGAATCCGCTCCCAAGGGCGTGCCGCTCAGCCATGAGAACTTGCTTACTAATCAGCGCGCCTCTTTGCAGTGCGCGAATTTTGTCGCGGATGATGTTATGGTTGGCATTCTGCCGCCCTTTCATTCCTTTGGCTTTTCAATGGTCGGCCTTCTGCCGATATTGGCCGGCATGAAAGCGGTCTACTCTCCCGACCCGACCGACAGTTATACCGTTGCCGATGTAATTGACCGTTGGCGCGGAACCACTATCTGTTTTGCCCCCAACTTTTTGAAAGGCCTGCTTCTGGCCGCTACGCCAAAACAGGTCGCGCATGTGCGGCTGTTTGTGACCGGCGCCGAAAAGGCTTCTAAAGATCTTTTTGACAAGGTGAAAGCGCTGGGCGGCAGACAGCAATTGATTGAAGGCTATGGCATTACCGAATGCTCGCCGGTGATTTCATTAAACCGTCCGGGCAGCGAGCCGGGCGGTGTGGGTCATCTTTTGCCCGGAATCGAAGCCTGTCTCATCCATCCGGAAACGCATAAACCGCAAGACCGGCATAGAGAGGGCGAGATCTGCGTGCGCGGGACTTCGGTCTTTGCCGGCTATCTTGATAAGCGCAAGTCGCCCTTTATCGAGATTGACGGGCAAAATTGGTATTGCACGGGCGATCTGGGCTATTTTGATGATCAGGACAGGCTTATTTTATCGGGGCGTCTGAAGCGTTTTACCAAAATTGGCGGTGAAATGGTTAGCCTCTCCGGACTGGAGGAGGTTATCATGGATAGCTTGCGGGTGATTAAAGGCGATGATGAATCGTTTAAAATCGCGGTCTGCGCTAACGAAAAAGAGGGCGACAAGTCCTTTTTGATTATGTTCAGTACCGATTCCTCAATTGATAAAACTGCCATTAATACTATTTTAAAGGAAGCCGGATTTAGCCGTCTGATCAAAATCTCGGACATCAAAGAGATTGAGGCCATTCCCTTGATGGGTACCGGTAAGACGGACTATCGCTTTTTGCAATCCATATTAGAGCAATCCTATGCAACTGTATAATACGCTAACGCGTGAAAAAGAGAAAATTGAGCAAAAGCCGCTTAAAATTTATACTTGCGGGCCGACGGTCTATAACTTTGCCCATATCGGCAATCTGCGGACCTATGCGTTTGAAGATTTGCTCATACGCACCTTGCACTTTTTAAATTTTCCAACCGAGCGGGTGATGAACCTGACCGATGTGGATGATAAGACAATCAAGGGCGCGCTCGAAAACAAATGCACTCTTAACGAATATACACAGCCTTATATTGAAGCCTTTTTTGGGGATCTTAAAACGCTTGGCATTTTACCCGCGGACCATTTTCCCAGAGCGACCGATTATATCGCAGGGATTATTGCCGCCATAGAAAAGCTTTTATCTTCCGGCCATGCATATGTGGGGCAGGATGGCAGCGTCTATTTTTCGATCAGGACTTTTCCTTCCTATGGCAAGCTGTCGCATCTGAAACTGGACGAGTTGCAAGTCGGCGCTTCTGCGCGGGTCATTACAGATGAGTATGACAAGGAAAACGCTTCTGATTTCGTCCTTTGGAAGAAGTGCGATATTGAGCGCGATGGCCCGATTTTTTGGGAAAGCCCTTTTGGACGCGGACGGCCCGGCTGGCATATCGAATGCTCCGTAATGGCTATGAAGCTGTTAGGCCCCACCCTTGATATCCATTGCGGCGGCGTGGATAACATTTTTCCGCACCACGAAAATGAGATTGCCCAGTCGGAATCCCTTTCGGGCAAGCCCTTCGTCAAAATCTGGCTGCACTCCGAGTATTTGATCGTCGACGGCAAGAAAATGTCGAAGAGCCTGGGCAATTTTTACACGCTGCGCGATCTTTTAGAAAAAGGGTATAGCGGCGATGAAGTGCGCTTTCTTTTAATTAATAGCCACTATAGGCAGCGGCTAAATTTTACGATGGAAGGTTTGGTGGGCGCAAGGGCGGCATTGCAGCGCTTTGGCGCGTTCTTTGTCCGTTTAAGAACTTTGGATGGGGAAGGTGATTTTGCCGTCGATCCGCTAATCGGCCAGGCGCGCGCGCGTTTTACCGCCGCGCTATCCGATGACCTGAACGCGCCGCTCGCCATCGGCGCTCTTTTTGAGCTGGTCCGTCAAATCAACGCTCTTTGCGATGAGCGGAAAATCGGCGCGGCGCAGGCTAAAGCCGTGCTGGACTTTTTTGTCGAAATCAACAAGGTGCTCTTCTGTCTGCCTCTGCAGGAAGAGAAGGCGGCGCCTGCCGATGTAGTTAAAGCTGCAAAAGAGCGCGAAGAGGCCAGGCTAGCCAAAAACTGGCAGTTGGCCGATTCGCTGCGCGACTTTATCCGCGAAAAGGGCTATGAGCTCGAAGATACGCCAAACGGCGCGCGTCTTATTGAGCGGAAATAGGCGCTGCCGTCTGAGAAAAAATCTTGTTGCAGATGCCGCTTACGATTTGTATCGGTAATATTAATGTGTAGTTTACGATGCTGCGGCTTAGCCATCCGTGCGGTTCTTTTGAAGGCATTTCAGCGATAGTCAGGCATCGAGTCCGTATAGATTGTTCCGATGAAGTTAAATCCTCGATTAAAACGGAATCGCTAAAGACTCTGTTTAAAAATTCATCCTCATTGGTTACAGAAGTGAGCGAGTCGGCATTTGGGAGATCAAGAGCAACAGAACAACACATATGATGAAAGATATTTGTCGCTTTGTTGATTATAAAAAGATTATTGACTCCGGCTGCCCAAGCCATGGAGGAAATAGATGCGGCGATGCCGGAAAAGGTTTTGGCCTGCATCAAAAGAGCGCCGGCATTAATTGCTCTAATTAAGGCGCCGATGCCGAGGAATATTGAGGCAACAAACAAGACGATCTTAATAGAGCGACAAATGGCAACACCTTGTTTGATCCGGAATTTTATCGAAGTAAATTTTGTTTTTGAATCTTCGGAAGATTGAAATATATAGGATCCGGCAAAGTATTTAGCGACCTTTAGGGTAACAAGTTCTTTTTTGCGTTCGTTGGGTAGATCGGAAGTATAAATTTCTCTTAACCTATCTACAGGAAAACATGAATTATCTGTTGCTGCTGCCATAAACTTCTCCGTTCATCAAATTAGTAATGGGCAATATTATAAAGCGGAAA
>CAZCPS010000087.1:0-5600 GCA_964499895.1 uncultured bacterium
CGTTTGAGTCCGGGTCATGTCATCCCAGGTGGCATTGTGGTAGCCCCAGGAAAAGGTCTGGGCAAAACCTAAAATGGCTATTATGCCATATAGCGCCGAAAGCACCCACAGCATATAGTTGGAATTAAGCTGAACTATATATCGAATCGTATCCGCCGGACTGGTCCAAATCGAGACCCACGGATTTATACGCTTTTGACTATCCATTTTACCCCCGCTTTTATTAATACAATTAATATAAAAATATTAATTAAGCAAGATAAAACAAGCGAATTATTAAAAATTAATAACAACTACACTTAAATAGACCACAATAAAACACGCAACCAACAAAAACAAATAAGCTAAAGCAATGGATGCGATTGCCCTTCCTACGGAAAATTGCTCTACCTCGGATAGCGCCTGTATCAAAATCACCAGAGACCAAACAGCCGTAATAAAAAAGACCGCGTTAAAAAAGATCAAAGAGGCTCCAAAGAGAAACTGCATGCTAAAGAATTGTGAAATAAAGACAAAGAGCATCAGCCACATGACAATATCGATGATCATCGGCGCCTTGGACCAGGCGACGGAAAGGCTTACGAGGCGAAAGGCGGCCTTCCCGCCCAACCATTTGCCGGGCAGGTAGATTAAAAGGGTGAAAAAATAAATACAGGCAAAGCCAATAAAGGGAGCCAAAATTACAGCCCCCATCAGAAATACAGGAAAATTATACGCCATTGCGGAAAAGGCATAATAACCATTTAAAAACAGCAAAAGCTGCAAGCCGGTTATCATCGCCAAAACAAAAAAACTGCCTTTCGGGTTTTTTTCTACGGCAGCTCTGATAGCCATTTTCGGCCGGCTCCAGATCGCGAGCCATGTATTAATAGGTTGCATTTTGCCTCCAAAAGCGCATATTTTAAAATTGACTATTATTCTTTATTCTCATCGTCCTCTTCTTCGTAATAGTTTTGCTCTTCCTCATGCTGGCATACGCATTTTTTTACATATACATTTTTGATAAAAAGCAAACGCAGCGAATAGACGCCGCAAAGACCGATAAACGCATAGCATACACGAGACCACATGCTGGTGTTGCCGTTTAAAAAATCAGCGATAAAATCATAGCCGCCAAATCCCCAAAGTCCCCAATTGATCGCTCCCACCAGGGTTGCTAACAAAGTAATAAAATTCACGATAGGCATTTCTTCCTCCGTTTTAGACCTATTATATTCTATATAGTTAATCGCCTTTCATATTGTCAATTTTTTTATAAGCCAACCCTTGACTCGCCCCATCAAAAGAGTTATAATTTCAAAGTCTTAAAGGGATTTTATTATCTCGTCGTTGTATATTTTCAAACCTCGAGTTCAATAAGATCTTGATTTTATTAGACTTGCCGCTTTCCGGATAGGCCTGAACAAGGCCATTCCCGAAAACGGCAAGTCTAAGAAGATCAAGAACTTGAAGAAATCGGGTTTCAAAATGTACAAAGGCGAGATTATGTCAATTTTCGAGAAAAAAGAATTGCAGGCACTGGAAAAGTTATGCCGGATTAAACGCACCCCGGAAGAAGAAGAAAGCCTGCTTGCCGGGTTAAAACAGATAATCGTTCACATTGATCTGTTAAACGAGGTAGACACCGAAAACACCCCTACTTGCAATCACGCTCTGGAAGAGGCTCCGCATACGGCGCTGCGCGAAGATATAGCAGAAAACACCTATGCCACCGAAGATTTTCTAGCCGGCGCTCCCGATCAGATTGGCGGCATGATAAAAGTTCCTCCCGTATTAAAATCAATTTAAAGGCATTCTATGTATAAGCTGGCCGCAACCGATCTTACAGAAAAATTCAAAAAAGGCGAAATTTCCGCTACCGAGATCGCGACATATTTTTTAAAGCGCATCGAAGCCTTTGACCCAAAGATCAAAGCCTTTTTAAAAGTTTTACCCGAACGGGCTCTGCAAAAAGCCGCCGAACTCGACGCAAAGCGCGCGCAAAAGAAGCCGCTTGGCAAGCTGGCGGCCATTCCGACAGCTATTAAAGACAATATGCACATTAAGGGCGAAACGACTACCTGCGCCTCCAAAATACTGGAAAACTACCGTCCCTCATTTGATTCGACGGTTGTCCGCCTGATGGAAGAAGAAGACGCCATCATCCTGGGCAAAACCAACCTTGATGAATTCGCCATGGGCTCCTCCTGTGAGAATTCCGCCTTTTTTGCCACCCACAACCCCTGGGATACCGGACGCGTAACCGGCGGATCTTCAGGCGGTTCGGTTGCGGCCGTCGCCGCTAGGCAGGTCTTTCTGGCAACCGGCAGCGACACCGGCGGATCGACCCGCCAACCGGCCGCCTTTTCCGGCGTCGTCGGCTACAAGCCCACTTACGGACGCGTATCACGCTACGGCCTGGTCGCTTTCGGCTCCTCGCTCGATCAAATCGGCCCGATTACAACCAATGTAAAAGATGCCGCGCTCATGATGGAAGTGATCGGCAAAAACTGCCTGCGTGACGCCACCTCGCTCGATCTGCCGCCCGAATCATACCTGCGGGACATGCCGGCATCATTAAAAGACAAGCGCATCGGCGTGCCGTGGGAATTTTTAAAATCGATGCCCGAGGAAAGCTATAAAAACTTTACCGAAGCTACCGAAATACTCAAAAGCTGCGGCGCAAAAATTGTCGATGTGGATTTAAATATTTTAAAGTATTCCATCGCAACCTACTACATTCTGGCGACCGCCGAAGCATCGACCAATCTGGCGCGTTTTGACGGCATCCGCTACGGGCTGCGCAGCAAAGAAGCGAAAACGCTGGACGATGTATACGACCTCACGCGCGAAGAGGGCTTTGGGGCCGAAGTCAAACGGCGCATTATGCTGGGCACCTTTGTTTTAGCCTCCGGCTACCAGGACGCCTACTACAAAAAAGCTCAAAAGGTTCGTTCATTGGTAATCCGCGCCTATGAAAAAGCTTTTCAAAGCGCCGACCTGATTGCGATGCCGGTAGCGCCAAATGTCGCTTTTAGCCTAAATGGCATCCAAAACCCGATCGACATGTATTTTCAGGACCTTTTTACCATTTCCGCCAACCTGGCGGGCGTGCCGGCGATTTCCGTCCCGTCGGGCTTCGACAAGGCGGGGCTGCCCTTCGGTCTGCAGCTTCTCGCGCCGCAACTACAGGACAAACAGCTTATTTTGGCCTCGCACGCCTTCGAGCAGGCCATCGGACTTAATAACATGCCGCCATTATTTGACAAGGAAGCACAATGACAAAAGATATACCCTACGATTTATGGCAGCCGGTTATCGGCCTGGAAATGCATGTCCAGCTTAACACCAAATCCAAGCTCTTTTCCAGTGCCGCCAACCATTTTGGCGACGAACCGAATACCAACATCTCCTTCGTCTGCACCGGCGAACCGGGCACGCTGCCCACACTTAACCGCGAAGCGGTCAAAAAGGCCATCCGTTTTGGCCTGGCCGTCAACGCTAAAATCGAACCGATAAGCATATTCGAACGCAAATCCTACTTCTATCCTGACACACCCCGCAACTTTCAGATCACCCAAATGGCCAAACCGGTCTTGACCGGCGGCACGATCATTACCGAAATGGAGGGTAAAACCAAAGAATTTTCGCTCCATCACGCCCATCTCGAAGATGACGCCGGCATGCTCAAGCACTTTTCTTCTTTTGCGGGCGTAGACTTTAACCGCGCCGGAGTGCCGCTTTTGGAAATTGTCTCCACGCCGACCATGCATTCGCCCAAAGAAGCTATTGCCTATGTAACCGCGATTAAGGCGATCATGGAATATATCAACGCCTCCGAATGCAATATGGAAGAGGGCCACCTGCGCGTTGATGCCAACATTTCCGTAAGACCCAAAGGCGAAACCGGGCTGCGCAACAAGACCGAAATCAAGAATATGAATTCTTTTGCCTACCTGGAAATGGCCATCGCGGCCGAAATCACGCGGCAGATCAGGATCTACTCAGAAAACCCCCACACGGATATGAATATTCTGGTACCGCAAATGACCTACCGGTGGGATAGCGTTGAAAAGACGATTGTTGAAATGCGCAAAAAAGAATCAGCCGAGGACTACCGTTATTTTCCCGAACCCGACCTGATGCCGCTTATCATTACTCAAAAAGAGATTGACGAGATTGCTAAAACAATGCCGGAACTGCCCTATGAACGCTTTTTACGCTATGTGAAAGATTTTGAGATATCCGAATATAGTGCGGCTCAATTGATTACCGACAAACATGTCGCCGATTTCTTTGAAGAAGCGCTCAAAGAGTGTCCGAATGCCAGAGCTCTCTGCAACTGGATTACGGTTGAATTTGCCGGACGGCTGAAAGACTCCAATAAAACGGTGGCCGCCTTCGGCATCAAGCCGTCGCACATCGCCAAACTGGTCAACATGATCGAGCAAGGAAAAATCAACGGCAAGATCGCCAAAAAAGTAGCTGATGACATGATCCTCTCGCCAAAAGAAGATCCTGAAACGATCGTCAAAAACAATCCCGAATACCGGCCCCTTTCGGATGCCGGGCTTATCGAAGAACTGGTTGACACGGTCATCTTACAAAACCCTCAGTCGGTCCTGGATTTTAAGGCCGGCAACTTTCGCGCGCTGGGCTTCTTAATGGGACAGATTATGAAATTAAGCCAAGGCAAATGCGACCCGCAAATGGCCAATGATTTGCTGCGCCAAAAAATCGCAAATTAAAGGTAATGCATTATCCTGATAGCTATATCAGATTGCGATACTCTTCCGGAAGAGCGTTCACGAGGCGGTGATTCCTTGGCTTTGTGCAGTTTAAAACTCTATACCAATGCTGATAACAGCTGATATCGCTACGGGTGCCAACATAGGAAGCTATTTGCTTCCAGGTTATTTCCTCACCGATCTTCCATCGTTGCATTATTTCTATTAATTTCTTGGTTTCCGCCAAATTCCAACGACCACTTGCATAAGGCCCTACAGACTGATGCGTCCTGCGTCGTTTTATTGGCGTAGATTTTTTTTCAGGCAAGGCACGCTCTGCCAGCTCTGATAATTCTTCGGCCGACGCGCTGGCTAATGTGCTACTTGAAACAGTTTCAGGGAATTGATCCAAGGCCGGCACAGGCGGAGCCTCGTATATATGAAAAATCCGCTGCGCGGCCGGCATAAAGCGCTCTGACGGCGAACGAAGCTCTCTTTGGCATAGTGTCGGCATTAAATGCAGGCTTTCACCAATATCTTCAAAAGAAAATGGCGCAAAAGCCTCAACTCTGGCTGCCATTTCTTCCGCATTATTAGAAATATCAAGCGGTCTTGGCGAAGGAATTCGATCTTCAACAGGCACATAACCGAACGGATCACAAAACAAATAATTAGTCATAAAATTTCCTGTTTTTTAAATAATTACCAACATTATAGCCTTTTAGCTAATTTACCAATATGAAAAAAACGGAGTTATCTATTTACAAAAAAAATTATGTTATGAAGTATAATTTTGAGCGCCATTTATACCCAAGCAACCTCAAAAAGTAGATTTTCGACGGCTTCAAAGCATCGCAATTTGCCGATCTTAACCGAGTTAATATTATTAATATT
>CAZCPS010000088.1:0-5599 GCA_964499895.1 uncultured bacterium
GCGCTGTTCCTACTTCGTAATACCTAAGAGCTTGCCCCATAACCTGTTAAAACTGTGGCAGCGCCGCACCTCCTCGAAATTCGGGGGAGTGCCCTACCCGATCCAGAAAGGAGCCGAAGCGATTTTTTCCAGGGAGGGTTCGAAAGAAGTTGAAGCTATTTTGCAGAGCTACCGCCAAAACGCCTCCTATCTAAGGTCGGCGCTTGTCTCACTTGGGTTTACGGTATTTGGGGGCGTCGATGCTCCTTATATATGGGTCAAAACGCCAAAGCAATTCTCCTCTATGGCATTTTTCGAGCTGCTATTTGATAAAGGAAATATTGTCTCCCTGCCGGGTATCGGTTTTGGCAAAAATGGGGAAGGATTTATAAGACTGTCAGCGCTAGCGCCGGAAAAGACCATTTATGCGGCGGCGGCAAAGCTCTCGCAAATGCAAGAGAGCGGCCTTTTTTAGAAACGACATTCCTTTAGAGAACCGGTTTATTTCGCCGGCATCGGATGCAAGCTATAAATAAAGTCATCAACCGAACAGAAGCCATGGCGCAATCCCCTAGATTTATCTATGAGGAGGGTCAAAATCGGTGTTTGAATCAACTTCAGCAGCTTTTTCCGATGCAAGCTCCTTAAAATAATGTACTACATTATCATATTTTGCACCTGTTATAGTACGACTGGATAACTTTTCAAGAACCGGCTCCAGGTTCATAGCCATCGCTATCCGGACCGAAGGCATCAGCCCAAGATCCCCCAGCACCTTATCAATACCTTTTCGGATCTCTTCCTTGCTCTCAAGATTGGCGTTGGCAAAGTGTTTGGCAAGGGATATATCAATATGCTTTTCCTTTAAATATCCATCCATTTCCAGTTCAGGCGAATCTTGCAGCACTTTGGAAATAACCTCCTCCGACGGCATAAAAAGAGCATCGGGATTTTGCATTGTCTGACCGGCAAATGCCCGCATAATCTCATTGAAATCTGTTCGTTCCCTGACTTGCTCCGGTAATATATTAAATCGATCTACCAATGATTCTATCGAGCGAAAGCTCTCATCGCCGGACGAGCGAATATATGGGGGAAAATTACCTGGAACAAACGGTCTGTCACGTTCCCTCTCTCCCAAAATTGGCGTTCGCATGAATTCATCAATCTTATCCCATGTTTCTCCCGCTCTCTTAGACCGGGAATACAGTTCAGAAGAGATCTCGCGGCTACCGGGCGTAGAACGAAACCGGTCTGCCAGCCGCTCGGACGCTTCGAGATTGAAAGGGTTGGGCTGGTAAGTTGCGCCAAAAGCCGCCTGATCCCAAAAGGAAATTTCGCCGTCGCCCTTTAAAAAATTATCAAACTTGCCTGAAAAACCATCTAATCCGGAGACTGTTCTATCCCAAATACCCTCAAAATTGCTGCGCACCGCTTCACTAATGGAATTGAGCTCACCGGGCGTAGAACGAAACCGGTCTGCCAGCCGCTCGGACGCTTCGAGATTGAAAGGGTTGGGCTGATAGGTTGCTCCAAAGGCGGCCTGACTCCAGTATGAAGGTCTATCATCCGCTTCGTAGAATTGTCCTGCCGCAGGAATGATATGGGATAAAAACGCCATCATTCCAATGACAAAAAACACTCTTTTTTCCGATGATGAAAGATTTCCAAAAGAGATCCTTTTCACTTTGCGCTGCAAAGCTGCCTGAATATTGGTTTTTACCGGCACAAGCTCCCTGTCTGAAAGTTCTTTTGCCCTTTTATAAAAAACAGACTGCTGCACAAATGCCGCGCGCCTGGCCAGTTCTGATTTAGGATCATTACCTTTATAGAGAGGTTTGCTAAAATAATGTCCCCTGCGATGAATACTTGTTGCCATATCCTTTCCTTTTTTATTTTTGACAACAAAATATAACAACACACTATTATTTTTTACAAACAAAAATTCGCAAAACAATTTACACCCATATACCGAAGCAACCTGAAGAATCGGTTTTGGGCAATTTCAAAGCTGCTGAAAATCCGATTCTTCAGGTTGTTTCGGTATAAAGATAATGCAGCAAATTGTTTATCTATGCTAAACTTTTGAGCAGCATTTTTATGAGGGTATAATTATGGCACATCTTATTTCACACCGCGATACACCCGCCCGGCTTGAAAGCTGGCGCCGGCAACAACAACCTTTTATCGGCAGCGAGCGTAGTGTTGTTGAACCATTATCGACTGAAGGTAAAAAGGATTTCGCTATTTTTTGCCTCTTCCTGATTATCATGTCGGAATGCGCGCATATCTATAATCAGCCGAGGCCGGTCTTTAAGACCAAGTCCCGTCATATCCATCGCATGGGCCATGTTGCATCGCCGCCAATGAAAGCTGTGATAGCGCCAATGCGCCCCCAACCCATATTACAAAAGGTGAATAATTTTTTCCATGGCATTATTGGGGATTTTGGCGTACTGCCATCATCCGGAGCGGTAGAGCTAAAAACGGATAGCGACCAGGTAGAGCCAACAGGAATCCGTGTTGATGATCCAGCTTTTTATGTGGAATTTTCGCCGCCGCTTGCCGCCGCGCTAAAGAGTCTGGCGCAGGAAAAATCTTTACAGGGGAAAATAGGGCCGCTTGCCAAAAGAGCTAATGTTTTTTTTGACAAACTTTCCAAACTCGATGCCAGTAACAGAGAGGGACTGGAGCTGGCGATGCACGGTCTTATTTATGAGACGGTTGCCTTGAGCGATGAAAAGTTGAAAAGGGTGCTCTCCTCCATGATGCAAGATCTCTCCGATCATCCGTCCGGCGGTGATCTTCAGGAGGATAAAAAATATTACAATCATCTTCTTAATCAGGCAGCACGGGCCCTTACAGGCGCTGATAGCAGCGCAACCCACGCGGAAGCGGTGGCGGCCCTTGCGGCGCCGCTAACGGTGCTAAGCCATGTCGCGCGTCTAAGAAGCCATGCGCTACGAGATGCAGCACATCCGGAACAAAAACTTGACCGGGCTAACCTTGTAAAAGAGCTTACGAACTATTTTGTCATGCTAAAAGAGCAGCCCCAAAAATCTGCCGGCTCTATCGCGACAGCAGCCATGGCAACATCAGGTCTTGCGGCCATTTTAAGAGAAAGCCTGATTTACACAGCGGCTGAAAAGTCCGGCGGCGGCCGGTTTAACTATTTGCACCGGCACCTTTTAGACGGTCTGGCACAGGGGATGCCCGAAATGGCCGCCCTCCATGGCAACCATATGCTTCAGAGAGCTTTACAACAGAGCGAGCTTTTGGAGGCGCTGGAAAAGTCCACCGCTCCCAACAAGGATGAACTGATTCAAGAAGCAATTGAAAAATATAAAGGTGATATCAATAACCAGTTGCTGGTGGGTACGATTCATTCGCTAACATCCATTGCGATCAACGCCATAAACATTTTTGGCAACCCGAAGCTGGCGCGCAAGATTTCGCGGACAAGCGAAGGGCTGTTCAGGATTGGCGAGGGACTTTTTGGCCTTGGCAAAATATCTATCGCCACACTTGGCGCGGCCAAACTCGCACCGGCAATCGCCGGGCCTGTTGGCATGGTCCTCTCCGGCGTCTCATTGCTGATGTCTTTGGGACAGCCCAGCGAGATTGAAGCGATGGGACAGGCCCTTGCTGACATGATCATGCAGGGTTTTCAGACAGTACTGAGAGGTCTTGAGCACTTGAACCGGCGCTTTGATGGCATGGAAAGCAAACTCGATGCCATGAGCTATGCCTTTATCAAGGGAATTCTAGCACTCAGGGAAGATGTTTTTAATCTCCAGTCGCTTACGACCTACTCTTTTGCGCAGCTCCAGCGTGAGGAGGAGGAGTTTTTCCGGATTGCCGATGAAAAGCTGAACCGTGGACTGTTAAAAGATTTCCAAGGAGCCTGCTTGGAGGTGCAAGACAAAAAGCAGCTTTACCCCGGCATGCTCGAAGAAAACGAGGTAGTGCGAAAACGCATGACAGTGCTTGCCAATGCCGTGTTGGGAAAGCTGCCGACTGCTGACTCTCTTAATGGCTTTTTTTTTACTGACACGAGCGCTGCGGCTATTATCCGTAACTTGCAAAGCATTTCGACCGAGGCGTTTTTGGGCTTTTTTTCCAAATACAAAAGGGATGTGCTGGGGCTGCCGCTGAGAAAAGGAGTTGATCCGGAAAAACTTCCCAACCTGGAAATTCTAACGCCGGGCCTGCAGCACTATGTCAGCCAGCGCGAAGACAGTATGGCGGTCTATTACGATCCCGATGGATTACAAATGGAGGAAATTGACAGGATCTGCAAGATGACGCTGGATTTTATTGAGGATGTGCAAAACAGCAGGCCGCTTTTTGAGAGGCTTTTAACCGACTATAACAGAAATTTTTTGGAAGCAAAGAACCTTATTGATCATGCCGTAGCTAACAGGGAAAAGGAAATTTCGGAAAATATCTATGTCCGGGCGCAAAAGCTTAGCAAGGATGTAATCACCAATTTTCCACCGCTCTGGGTGGCAACTGCATGGCCGGGATGTCTTCCCGGATACTACATACCCCAGTATAAAGCATTAGAAACTGAAATGCGCTCCAATCTGGAGAAACGGCAAAAGCCCAAAGACGCTTACAGTGTTTCCATAATGCCGAACAGCCAAAAGAATGTGGGCGTTCAGTCTCTTTGCGAATTTGCCATACCTGCCCCCGATCCGGAGGCCAGACTTGCATTAATTCCTCTGGAAATGGCAGACATCATGCCCCAGATTGAAAATTTTATTCCCGCAAAAACAGCACAGGCCCAATATTTGGGCTGCGGGCATCTCGAAGTCCAATATTCCGCTACTACGACCAACGCCCCCGGCTCCATCATGGTTGCAATAGAGTGCAAAATGCAGTTTAAGGCTCAGACCAATCAGTTAATTGATATCGGCACATTTGTTAACCGCTATAACCTTCCGGATAATGAAGTATATCAACTATGCGGCAATTGCTCCCATGGCCCACTTGCCTATTGGGGTCTGTATCTTTTTCGCGAAGCGGTGCCCGGTACCTGGGGAAATATGAAAATGGCGACTTTTCTTATGCTAAGACATGCCTGGCAACATGGTACGGTTGAGAATTGGACTCTTGCTCCCGGCGCTAATGAAGCACTCTCAGGGCTGGTTGACGAAGGACTTGTCAGCCAACGCAAAGCCGCTTTAGCAACACTCTCTTCTTCTGCCTTATGGCAGGAAGCGATAGGCAAAATGGATGCCAGCCACCTTTTTTTAAGAAAATATCTGGACATCGCGGGCAAAGAAGCGGTTTTGAGCAAAGAGCTTGCCACGCTGCCGACAGGCAATGCCATGGAGGCCTACCGCAATCATTATTTACAACTGCCTGTTCGAGCTGATACGCCTATAACTCTCGTTCTTTCAGAAGACACCCTAAAGACTGTTCAAAGCAATACCATGGCGGCTGTAGACGCTTTAATGCCAAACAGGTTTGTCAGACCGTTAATTGGCGAAAGAACTCGTCTTGCGGCTTTTTATAAAAAATTTATGGAAAATCCACCCATCCCCAAAGAAGATAGGACATCGCATAGCGATGAGAGCGAATTGCGGAAACTGCGCGAGGAAGTGAAGGAATTGCG
>CAZCPS010000089.1:0-5511 GCA_964499895.1 uncultured bacterium
AGTATTAATCAATACAAGACCGACTCGCAATCGCCGCTTCGCAGGAGCTTTCGCGTTGCCGAAATGGGCAGTTATTTCCTTACGGACCCTAAGTAAATTTTAATTTATACCCAAAGCTTTTCCAGAGAGGCCTTGCAAATATAATATATTCTGATTATAATTTCTTGCTATACCGAAGCAGCCTGAAGAATCGGTTTTGGGCAATTGCAACGCTTTGAAGCCGCCGAGAATCCAATTCTTCAGGCTGTTTCGGTATAAAGTAACAGATGAATCACCGGCTCTTTGCGAGCCAGTTTTGAAAGGAAAAACCAAAATGACCAGAATTAGCAAGCAGGAAGAAAGAAGACACCGTTTTCCCCGCAAGCGCAGACGAGCGATTATCGTCAAAACGGGCGCTAAAAAAGACAATTTAGAACTAGGCTTTAAAGAGCATGTAAATGCTCTGCCGGCAGACTTGGCCTCGAAAGCATTCATCCCAAAAATTAAATAATAAAAGGTTGCAACATGTCCAGACATTCCAGCTTCGGCAAAGCTTCGAAAGCCGAACAGAAACGCAATGTATTAAAACGCTTTGAAAGAGTAAAAGTGCTCAAGAAACTTGGCAAATGGACAGAAGGATCCAATGTCAAAGTAACGGGTCTGCCCAAAACTCCGGTAAAATAGTTTTGAACATTATCCTTGCCAATTGTCCTTCCGGTATAAAAAGAAAAGTTCGGTTGTATGTTAAAGCCCTTTTAGAACGGGAGCAAATTGACTGCGATGAAATCTACATTACATATGTAAACGAAAAGCAAATTGCCGAAATACATCGGCAATTCTTTCAGGATCTTAGCGTTACCGATTGCATTACCTTTCCTATCGACGCTTCAGGGAACCGTAAAACGGGTCCTTGCATTTTAGGTGAAATTTACATCTGCCCGCCCGTTGCTAAACAATATGCCGAAGAGCACGGCTTTTCGCCTGAAAAAGAATTGACCTTATACCTGATCCACGGCCTGTTACACCTTTTGGGTTATAAAGATTATACCGAAAAAGAAAGAAGAGTGATGCGAAAAAAAGAAAAAGAATATATGGAATATATAGAAACCCTAGAAAAAACAAACGCCCCAAAGCGTTAAAACAGGCAAATAGGCCATGTATTCATTTATTTTACTTTTTTTTCTGCTCTTGGGCTCCGCGATTCTAACGGCCTTTTCGGCAGCTATTATTCACCTGGGAAAATACCGCGTCCGCGAACTTTTGAAAGAAAAAAAAATCAAATTTTTTTACGCCCAGCTCCAAAACCACTTTTTCAAAGAGAACGAATGGCTAACTTTAAACTTCGCCCTTAGTATTGCCAGACAACTGCTCTATTTGGTGTATGCGGCCATCTTTATCAGCTATTTTTACATCAGCGGCCTTTCCGCCGCCGGCGCGGTGCCTCTCGCTATTTTACTACTTGCGCTCTCGCTTGCAGTCGACGCGACAGCCCGCCTGATAGTGGGTTTCTTCCCGCAGCTTTCCCTGAAAGTATCTTTGCCGATTGCCGCGATTTATCTAACGCTTCTGGCGCCGATAACATTTCCGATTTTAAAGCTTTTGGATTTGCTCCGTCAAAAAACGAAAAAACCAACAACGGAAAAAAACCTTTTCATCAAATCCAAAATCATGGAAATGATTTCCGACTCGGGGCTGAGCAATCTTTTAGACGGCAACGACCAGCGCATGCTGGCCTCATTTATCACCTTCCGCCAAAAGACCGTACGCGAAATCATGATCCCCAAGATTAACATTTTCGGGCTTCGAGGCAGCATTACCGTTAAAGAAGCCGGCAAAATATGCCTTGGCGAAGATTACAGCCGCATTCCGGTATATAAAGAAAACCTGGATAATGTCCTCGGTGTTTTAATGTACAAAGATGTACTAAAGGCCTTTGCGACCAATACCGGTCTGGAAGATGGTCTGCAAACGATCATGAAGCCGGTCATCTTCACGCCGGAGAACAAGAAAATATCGCATCTGTTCCAGGAATTTCGGGCCAAACGCTCGCACATCGCCATCGTGGTCAACGAATATGGCAACACCGAAGGTTTGATTACCCTTGAAGACATTCTCGAAGAGCTGGTCGGCGAAATCGCCGATGAATATGACATAGGTGAAGAGCGCCAATTTTGGAAAATACCGGAAGGCAAGTGGATCGTGGATGCCAAAATGACCATCATCGACATCGAAGACCAGCTCCACATCCGAATCCCGCATAGCCCCGAATATGAAACTATCGGCGGCTTTGTGTTTCACAAGGCCGGCTTTATCCCGCCGCAGGGATGGCAATTCCACCAGGACGAGTTCGATCTGGAAGTGCTCTCATCCGATGAGCGGCATATTGAAAAAATCCGTATCAATCCACATCAGAAAGCCTGCGAATAATCATATACCCAAACAACCTCAAAAGTTGGTTTTTATAGGCTTATACCGAAGCAACCTGAAGAATCGGAATTTCAGCAGCTTTGAAATTGCCCAAAACCGATTCTTCAGGTTGCTTCGGTATAATTTTAAAAGCTTATTTTTCTAGCTAAATAATACTAGTGACTGTAACATTATTCTGATTTTTATTTTAGACTTTGTATTTATAAGGAAGTGCTTTATGTCAATAGTCTCTTTTCCCCTGTTGCGGCTAAACATCCAAATGCCGGAAGATTGTTTGTGGTGTTTTCGCAGCTGTTCGCCGATAAAAGTAGTAGTAAACGGTAATATGTCCGGCGATGTTTCTATTGACCAGTCAGATATAATGTACGCTAAAGATCGGCGAGCTGCTGTTCAGATTCTGCATGAAACCATCTCAGAGCAATTGGAACATAATCTTTTCAAAATTCAATATTTTTATGAAGCCTGCGGAGTAGATTTGAGCGCTATGGCAGCAAGACGCATAACTCTTAAAGACCGGGATCTGGAAAAAATAATTACATTCAACTATTACTATCATGACCAGATACCAATGCTGCACCAGCGAATCAGACGAGCTGCGGCTTTGTTTCAAAATGTTGGTATAGCATCCAATTCGGCTTGCAATAAGGCGGTGAACGATACTACGGCGCTGGCCATTTTTAGAAGATCTATTGTTAATCGCGGTCAATTAAGAGCGGAGGAGAGCAAAGCTTTAATTGAGAATTTTTCCAACTTTAAAGTGCTGTCGGAAATTAGCGCCAAAAGTCTGGAAGCTTTGAGCAGCTGGGAAGTTTATCAGCTCTTTAATGCCGCAAGAAAAGCCTATGAATCGCTAGAAGTGCGGGCAGCGGTGCGAGCGGAACTGCCGCGCGCAAGAGAGCCTGTTGCCGACGAAAAACCTCGCGTCGCGATTGAGGCGAAAAAAAAGGTTGAACGGCATACCACCGACGATATTGCTAAAGAGCTAAGCGAGGCAATGGCTGCCGGCAACATCCAGATCGGCACGGGAAATATCGGAGAGGGTGCTTCTTCAAGAGAAGTGAACCCGCCCGACCTGCCGGCGCCGGCACCGGCTGCGGCGCAGTCGACATACAACACCATAAGTTGGTCTCAGGATAAGTTCGAAACCACTGAGGGTAACATAAGCAGCCAAGAACTAAACGATTTAAATCTGCAGCTAGTACGATTGGCAAAAATACAATTGCAGATATCAACTAAGATAACCGGCTTGCATGTTAGCAACGTTTGCGGGCATACTAAAGCATGGATTGAAAGCGGCGATGGAAAAATGTATGAAGTTCGGTTAAATCCGGAGCTGGACAGCGAATTACTGGCACTTGTTGAGAAAGTATATAAATACACGCATTAGCGCTTTCATAATTCTTGCACCGAATATTGCGAGTAATGCTGCTTGCCAAAGAATATTTAGTCCGCTAAACTTAATGATCTAAAACAATCCTTTACAAGGAACAAATCATGCGTCGTTCGATTTGCAGCATGGACCCCTCCCGTGCGACAGCCGGTGTTGAAAATACCTGGAAATTCAGCTATACCACAGCTCAGGAACTGCCGAAAGGAGCGATCTTGCGCTTCGACCTTTCCAGTAAAGGCCGCAAGATAGACTGGCAAATTCCCCAGACCGATCCCAAGGTAAAAGAAAATTTGATTTGGGGCGTTTTGCCAAATGGCAAAGGCCTGCCGGGAAAGCAACTGGAAAATCTTGCGCAATTTGATTTTGTATTGCCCATGGCTATTAAAATCGGCGAAACCTTTACCATTGCCATCGGCACGCCCGGCAAGAAAAAAGGCGGAGGCAATCTCTCGCAGCTCTATACCCAGCGCAGGCGCGAATTTTACCTGTTCATTGATCCTAAAGGCAAAAAAAACTTTGGCGAACCGGAAATTTTTCATACCGATGTGCAAGGCAACGCTCTCACCCTGATGCGTATTATCACACCCTCCTATGTTTGCCGCAACCGCCGCTTCGATGTAATCGTGCGCTTTGAAGATAAATATGGCAACCTGACGAACAACGCCCCCGACGGCACCATGGTCGACCTCTCTTACGAGAACTTGCGGGAGAACCTCTCATGGAAGCTCTTTGTGCCGGAAACCGGTTTTGTTACCCTCCCCAACCTTTATTTCAACGAAGCAGGCATCTACAAAATCCGCCTCAAAAATATGAGCACCAATGAAGTCTTCATCTCCCCTCCCATTAAATGTTTTGGAGAAGATGCCGGCAGCCTCTACTGGGGACTCTTGCATGCCGAATCGGACAAGATCGAATCCCAAGATAATATGGAAGGCGTTTTGCGCTATTTCCGTGATTCTCAGGCTTTGCAGTTTTTTGCCTCTTCACCCTTCGATGATGAAGAAGAGACGCCGGCTAACGCATGGAAACAGATTAGCCAGCACATTACCGAATTTAATGAAAACGAGCGCTTTTGCTGTTTTCCCGGTTTTCAGTGGCTGGGCGTCGATAAAGAAGAGGGTTTACGGCAGTTTATTTACTTGAAAGAAGGCAAGCATATCCTGCGCAAAAAAGATATCAAAAATAACTCGCTAAAAAAAATCTATAAGATCCTGACGCCCAAAGAAGCGCTGGTCATTCCAATGCTTACCATGGCCAAAAATTACTCTTTTGATTTTAAAGATTACAACCCCGATTTCGAACGCGTAGTCGAGATTTACAATAGTTTTGGCTCTTCGGAATGCACGGCAAGCGAAGGCAATGAAAAACCTATCTCAGGTAAAAAGAAAGGCATATCCGAAAGCGCCGACGGTTCAATCCGCAAAGCACTCACTAGCGGCTGCCGCTTTGGTTTTGTCGCCGGAGGATTAGACCGGCGCTGCATTTACAGCGCGGCTGATCCTTCCGTTCAAACGCTTTATACCCCGGGTCTGACCGGCATTGTTGCCTCGGAACAAACCAGAGACGCACTCATAGAAGCTCTCCGCTGCCGCTCCTGCTTCGCCACTACCGGCGAGCGCATGCTGATCGGCATTACAATAGCCGGAGCTGTCATGGGCAAAGAACTGGACGCTACAGCCAAGCCCGGACTTATGTTCAATCGTCATGTTATCATG
>CAZCPS010000090.1:0-5446 GCA_964499895.1 uncultured bacterium
CAATGCCAACGCGAAAGTTTATGGACCTGCCGGCAGCTTTTTGTCCTGTTTTAAACCGCCAAAGGAAGCTTTTAAAGCCTTATATAGTCAGACGGCGGTAGCCAATTTATCTTTTAAGCGCAAAGACCTAGGCTTTTTTTTATATGGCAATATGGAGCTTGAAGGCGCTGAAAAGGCTGTTTTTGGGTTGGACTGCGCCGGCTTTAACAGATTTTGGGAGCATTTTTCTTCGGGGTGGTTTAGAGCTGAGGAAGTCAATTTGCATAAGTGGTCGGTATTTTTAGGTTTGGACTGCGACGGCTTTGACTTTGAGGGAATGGCGCATATGGCGGCCAGGCTGCAAGGCGATAAGCTTCTATTGCAGCTCAAAGGGCAAGATTTTTTGCTGCGGCAGCCTCATGTTGAAATTTTTGCCGAAAAGATCGGTTCGGCCGATACCTTTTTATTTGAAGAGGACAATTATATTGCTCTCAACCTTGATTTGAAGACAAAACAGCTGCGCGCCATGGTGCCGGCCTTTACCGGCCGGCTGTATGTGCCCTCTTTTGATTTGGACTTTGCTATCGAACCGTCCAAGATCGTTGTTGAAAATAACAGGGTGGCGGCCTTTTTGCCCAAAGCCTCATGCCGCGGTTTGGAGTTAGATGCCAAAGTAATCTTTGACTATAACGATGATAGGGCGCCTTCTTTGCAAATTGTTTGCGATGATCTGCACGGCGGGCTTGGCGCTTTGCGCGAAACAATAGGACAGTTTGGCAAAAAGCCGGAAAATGACCGGCTTTCCGGAGGCAAGGTAAAGGGCCGCGCCAGCTATCATAAAATTTTTGACGGCCGGAGCCCTGATGCGTGGGCTTTTGATTTGCAGATATCGGAGGCGGCATATGCCGCAGGTTCGCTGTTTGGCTTGCAAAATATTTGCGCCCATATATGCGGCGATTCGCTTTTTGAAAAAATTGAAATGCTGGATGCCGGCGCCGACCTGACAGCCGGCGGGCAAACAAAAGGCCGGTTCTATGTTCCTTATTTACAAAAGAGCTTAAAAGATGATGAGGCCATAGCATTTGATTGCCGCTTGCGGCAATCATCCTGGGATATAGTCCGTCTGAAGGGCGAGGCCTGTTTAAAAGAGGGTTGCTTTGCGGTAAGTTTGGATAAAGATCTTTGCCGGTTATATGACTGCGGCTTTGAAAAGGCGGATATTGTGCTGGATCCTGCTTTTTCACTAAAATCTCTAGATGTCCAAATTAACTTGAAAGATGGACAGATATTGGCGCAAAAGAGCCTGCTATTTGGTCTTTTCGGGGGCGCGCCGGACCATTTTAAAGAGCTGCTAGGGTTTGAGGAAGGATTGAAGCTTTCCGCGTCGCTTGATGTTAATGGCGTTTGGCGGATGGGTCTTGACGCCGTGAATTTTAAGATCGGGGATAAAGCGTTTGCGGGATTGTCTTTTTTGGCAACAAAGCAGAATGACCGTTTTCATATTGATTCTTTGCGGCTTGATGATTTGCTGCTCTCTTTTGCATTGAACGCTCAAGGTGAAGATTGGAAAATTGAAGAGTTGGCAATTAAAAACGGCAAGTCGCAAATTGCCGGAGGCAGCGGCTCGTTCAAACCGCGTCTGGGACGGCTTGATGTGACCATTTCGGAGCTAAAGACTGAGATCCCATTGCTTGTTTGCTTGTTGGCGAAATATGGCGATATACCCCAAATAAAGTTGCAAGGCCGGATTGAGGGCGCGGGATTTTTGTCCTGGAATTTGCCTGAAAATAATTTAAGCGCCGATTGGGACCTGGTTTTTTCGCAGGTCTCCTATGATGGAATTAAAATTGGCAATAAAACGCCGATTAATGTGCATTTTGATTTGAAAGAAGGCCTTTTTTTACATGGGCTTGATCTTAGCCTCGCGCATGAAGTGATCGATCTTTCGCAATTTCATCTAGATTGCAAGCAGCTGCAATACAGCATGGAGAGCAAAAAATGGCAGATGCCCCAAGCCAGGCTTTATGTGCCATATGAGATGATAAGCTTTGTAGCCTATGAGAAGGGGCTGATTTTGCCCGACCGGTATTTTAATATGGATATAGTAGCCGATATTGCCATTGCGAGTGATTTATCATATTTCCGGCTTTCAACCAAAGAAATCGCGCTAGGCGATTTAAAACTCAAAGATCTTTCCTTTACATACAATGAAAATGTTTGTGATTTGGACTTTCGGTATTGTTATCGCAATAATTATTACCTGATTTCCAACCATTTCGCATGGATTTCTCCGGTGGTAGGGCAGACTTCCATTTTCGAGCCGGATCTATTGGATCTAGAGCATCCTTTGACTGTCCGTTGGAGCTATGGTAAAAGCGGTCTTAAGGTTGACGATATCCATGGCGCTTTTTCCGGACTGGAGGCGGCTTTCTACGGACAGGAGAGCAAAAGTGGTGTTAGTATGATTGGCAGTGTGAAAATCGACTTTAAGAGAGCGTGTAAACTTGTGCCTCCGGACTTTCAGGAACTGCTTTCCCGTTTTGATTTGCAAAAAGGCTATGAGCTGCGCGGAACTCTTTGCTGTTCTGCGGATGATTTTCTCTTTACCGGCATTTTTTCCGGCAAGCAGTTTGAATTTGGCGGCTTCGTGCTTAAAACCTTGTTGGGCAAGGTCTCATTTTCGGCGCATGAGTCTAAAATCGAGGATCTGAAGATCAGCGACAGTTCGGGCATTATTACCATTAACAAGATCCTGCTGGAAGATAAAAAAGGTCCGCTCTATTTGACGGTGCCGCAGATTACGGTCAAAGAATTTCGGCCATCGCTATTGCAAAAAATCGGCAAAGAGCTTGATCCGGAAGAGATCCAGCCGCTGGTGATCCGCAATCTGAATATTTACGATTTTCAGGGAGAATTTGATAAACTCAAGACTATAACCGGCCGCGGTTCGCTCAATTTCATCAATTCCTTTAAGCGCGATCATACTGTTTTTGATATTCCGGCGGATGTTTTGGGCCGCATTTTTGGCCTTGATCTGGAGCTATTAACGCCGGTTGTCGGCCATTTGGACTTTGTGGTGCGAGACGGCAAATTTATCTTAACCGAGCTTAAAGATACTTATAGTGAAGGCGGGCGGTCCAACTTTTTCTTGGATAATAAAAATGATGAAGCCTATTTGGATTTTGACGGCAATTTAGATATTTGCATTCGCATGAAGCAATATGTTTTGTTCAAATTTACCGAAAAACTGGTCTTTAGTCTGACCGGCAGTTTGAATGAGCCCAAATTAAGCCTGCGCAAAAAAAGCAGCTTTTTTTCCCGATGAGACCATATCTTTTGAATCTGCTTTATCCGCCTTTTTGCCGCTTTTGCGGCGATAGCTTGCCGCGCGAGCATTTTCTTTGCGATAGCTGCTGGTCATTGATCGATCCGCTGGATTATTTTGGCCGTTGCCATGTCTGTTTTACTTTAAGAGAAAAGGGTGTGCCCTGCCACTGCGTTTCAAAACAGGGCATGGCGCTCTGCGCCGCGGTTTTTAACGCGAAAGATCCGGCGGCTACGCTGCTTTTTGAAGCTAAAAGGGGTTATCGGCGGCAGCTTTGCAAATCGCTTTCCGCCTTGATGGTATGCCAGATATTAAATCTTGGCTGGCCGCTGCCCGATATTATAGTTCCGCTGCCCCGCTCCAAAATCAATCTTTACATGGCGGAACAGATGGCAGTCCTGCTCAAAAAAAAGAGGCGTATTTTGCTGGGCTATAACTATTGGCGCAAAAGCTTTGTGTTGAGGGGTAGCGCTCCAAACAGTTCGATTTTGCTGATTGGCTCCGATCTAAACGAATCATTGCGGCAAGGGGCGCATCTGTTGGCAACAAATAGCAAAACCGGAATATTCGCGCTGGGCTACATGGAGTAAGCTAGTGTCTGGTTGCAAAAATTCGTTTCAACTCGCCTCGGTACATTTGTGAAACATGATTTCAATAAGAGCTATTCTCGATGAAGAATTTTCCTATGGAAAATTCTTCATCGAGAATAGCTCCAATAAGCTTTGTATTGGTTTTTATCTACGGAAGATGCAAACTTAAAAGTTGAAGATTTTGAGAATGTGTTATTTTTTGAGGCATCATGGAAAATCAAGATATTAGGTGGAAACAACGGTTTTATAATTTTGGCAAAGCTTTTTTTCATTTTGAAAAAGGAGTAAAGCTTGCTTTGACCAAAGATCTTTCTGAATTAGAAGAACAGGGATTGATAAAAGCTTTTGAATTTACTCACGAACTTGCATGGAAAATGCTAAAAGATTTTTTAGAAAGCAGGGGAAACAAAGATATTTATGGTTCCAAAGATGCTGTTAGGGAATCTTTTAGACTTGGTCTTATTGAAGATGGTGAATTGTGGATGGAAATGATTGAAAGCCGAAACCAAACTGTTCATACCTATAACTTGGAAATAGCTAAAAAAATTGCAGATGCAATAACCCAAAAGTATTACAAACAATTTTGTATCTTACAAAAAAAATTCACAGAGTTAGAAAAACAATGAAATATGGATTGTCAGATCAAGTTCTTGACAAGATAATACAAGTATTTACAGGCTTTTCTCAAGTTAAAGAAGTTTTCCTTTATGGTTCTCGCGCAAAAGGGAATTATAAAAAAGGATCGGATATAGATTTAGCTATTAAAGGGGAAAATATTACCATTTCCTGTCTTGGCAAAATCAGAAACGCTCTTGATGAGCTGTTTTTACCATATACTATAGATCTTTGCATATTCGGAACCATTGACAATCCGGCTTTAATTGATCATATCAATAGAGTTGGAATTGTTTTATATAAAGTATATACCGAAGCAACCTGAAGAATCGGATTTTCAGCAGCTTTGAAATTGCCCAAAACCGATTCTTCAGGTTGCTTCGGTATAACTTTT
Source organism: uncultured bacterium (assembly GCA_964499895.1). Classification (GTDB taxonomy): domain Bacteria; phylum Chlamydiota; class Chlamydiia; order Chlamydiales; family SM23-39; genus CAZCPS01. The sequence continues at coordinate 4,904 of CAZCPS010000090.1, forward strand.
TTTTAAGAAGAATAAAGATGGCTATTTTTCGATGTTGCGTTTCACGATCTGGATTTGACGGCTGAGCGTGTTATCGATTTGCAATTGTTTGGCGATCTTTTTCCAGGCATGCAGGACGGTAGAATGGGTTTTACCGCCGAAAGAGGCGGCGATTTTGATTAAAGAGTCATGAATTAGTTCTTTTGCCAGATACATCGAGGCTTGTCTGGCAGTGGCGATGGCTCTCAGCCTGGAGTTGCCTTTGATGTCGCTGACACGCACTTCGAAAACCGTGGCGACGCTCTTTAGGATGTCTTCGACGGAAATCTGGTGCATGGACTTGTTTTCGAACATTTCTTTGAGCAGCGTTTCGGCCGTTTCTTCGGTAATCGGCAAGTTCATCAGCCGGCAGTAGGCGGTTAGCCGGTTGATGGCGCCCTCTAGCTGCCGGACATTGTTGTAAATGTGGTCAGCGATAAAAAAGGCGACATCGGAGGGAATGTGAAAGGAATGCTGCTGTGATTTTTGCTGGATGATAGCCACTCGTGTCTCGAGTTCCGGAAC
>CAZCPS010000091.1:0-5383 GCA_964499895.1 uncultured bacterium
TGCCGTCTTGCATTTTAGCGATGAGCAGCAGGCGGAAATGCTCTACAAGCTCTTCGGTTAAATGAAAAAGGTCTTTGCCGGACTGGAAGAGTTTCTCAACTTCTTCGAAGGCGAAAAATAAATTGCCGTCGTGCATGGCACAGTCCAGCCGGAAGAAAAAATCCAGCGGCACCGAACCCAGGGCTCGGCCGGCGACTTCGGCGGTAATAGCGCCTTCCTCATAGCATAAAATCTGGTCGGTTAGCGATTCGGCATCGCGCAGACTGCCTTCGGCAAAGGAGGCGATCAGATGCAAGGCTTCAGGCGTAATTTGCCGGCCGAGGTCTTGTGCGATGTCGGACAGCTTTTTAATGATCATCTCGGGCCGGATGCGTAAAAGGTCAAACCGTTGGCAGCGGCTGACAATTGTCGGCAGGACTTTATGCGGTTCCGTTGTGGCAAAGAAAAATTTGATCGAAGCCGGCGGCTCTTCCAAAGTTTTAAGCAGAGCGTTGAAAGCCTCTTTGGTGAGCATATGGACTTCATCGATAATGTATATTTTATACTGGCCTTGCGAAGGGGCGTAAGCGATGGTTTCATTGATTTGCCGGATGTCGTCGATGCCGCGGTTGGAAGCGCCGTCGATTTCAATGACATCCAAAGATCTGCCGCCGGTGATTTCCCGGCAGCTCCGGCACTCGCCGCAAGGTTCGAAATCGTCTGTTAGCCTGTCGCAGTTGAGCGCTTTGGCAAAGATCCTGGCCAGCGTAGTTTTGCCAACTCCTCTGGGCCCGGAAAATAAATAGGCATGCGCGACCCGTTTAAAGCGAATGGAGTTTTTCAAAGTAGTAATAATATTTTCCTGACCGACTACCTCTGTGAACTTTTGAGGTCTGTATTTACGGGCAAGAATTTGATATTTTTCAGGCATGGTAAACCGGCAACTCAATTTTTAACATTGCCCCTCATTTTTATAGAAAAAAACTTTTACCGTCCATTGTAAAATTATTTATACCTATGGTCTTTGATATTGGTTATCAAAAATTATGCAAAAAGCTTATTATGAAAATCCTTTAGTTTGCTATTCTGTAGGAATGTTTTTTTATAAACGGAGAAGTTGCCATTTTTTCTAAAAAAAAAGCTCTCTGGGATTATTTGCGCGAAGATAATTTGGGCTTTAAGCTGTTTATAGGTCTTATTTGCGTCATTTTTTTTACGCTTTTTTTTCATTTTCGCCAGATTCGTCTGGAAATAATGGAAATTCCGCCAACTGAAAAGGGGCTTTTGCTGGCGCAGGTAGACTTTGAATTCCCCGAAGAGCAGGCTACCATTGTTATGAGGGAGCAAGCTCTGGAGGGTATCGGGCAGGTTTTCTCGATTAGCGAAAAGCAGCTGCGCGAAGAGTTTTTCGCTTTTGAGACATCGCTTAATACCGACCAGCAATGGAAGGATAAATATCCCTTTGCTACCTATGAAGAGATCTATGAGACGGCGGGCGCTCTGCAGGATATTTTACAGCAAATGCGCTTTGCCTGCGCGAAAACCATCGCCAGAATGCGCGAGCTGCATTTTCCTGTGTACAATTTTCTGGTTTTTTCTCCGCCGATTGGCGCTACGGAGTTTTTTATCAAGCAGGACTATTGGACCGAACGCGCCAAGTTTTCTTTTAAGGAAGCCCTGTCCAAAAAGCTTGGCCATGATGTAAATCCGCAAACGCTTAACTTTGTTCTTTCATCTTTTCTCAAATGCCGTTGGGACTTGATCAATGATAAATATATTGAGCAAAATTATCGTAAAGCAATAGTAAAAGATGTGCCGTCCGAGTTTACCAAGGTGCGCATTGGGTCGCGTATTACAGCTAAAGGGGAGGCTTTTTCCCAAAGGCAGACGATTTTTTATCTGGCTACCAAGTCGGTGTTGCGGCAGCTTCGCGATATAAGCGCGCCGCTCGCTATTCTAGGCAATTTTTTACTATCGCTTTTACTGGTAGCTCTGACCGTATTTTATTTTAGACTGGATCAGGCGGAAGTGTTGAAGTCCTGCCGCAAGCTGGGGCTTTTGGCTGCCGTGGTTATTTTAACGGCTACCTTAGGCAAGGTTGTGGAATATGTTCAGCTGCAAAATCGGGCCTATTTGGTGGAGGTGCTGCGCTATCCTTTGCTGGTGCCTTTTGCCGCCATGCTGCTTAGTATTTTATTAAACAGCCGCATCGCGCTCTATTGTTCCGCCTTTTTATCGGTTATTTTAGGGTCGGTATTGGCTTTTGAGCATAGCCGCTTTATTATAGCGAACCTTTTTGTTTCGGTGGCCATCATTATTTTTACCGCTACGCTGCGCAAACGAAAAGAGATTTTCAATGTATGCGGCAAGGCCTTTTTTGTTTCGGTTCCGCTGATTCTATCGTTTAGCTATATTACGGATGTGTTTTTAAGCGATTATGTGCTCACTGATATCGGCGCCAGCTTTTTATTTTGTTTTTTGACGGCGATCATGGTTGTTGGTTTGTTGCCGGCGCTGGAAACCATCTTTAATGTGATGACCGATATGACGCTGATGGAATATATGGATCCCGGCAGCGAACTGGTAAAACGGCTGGCTCTGGAAACGCCGGGAACCTATCAGCATTCTCTCGCCGTCGGCAATCTGACTGAAGCCGCCGCCCAGGCCATTGGCGCCAATGAGCTGTTTTGCAAGGTAGCCACGCTCTTTCATGATATCGGCAAGTTGAAAACCCCCCATTATTTTACCGAAAACCAGCAACCCGGCGTTAATATCCATCAGTTGCTCTCTCCTTCCGAGTCGGCGCAAGTGATTATTTCGCATGTTAAAGAGGGTGAAATGGTGGCCCGCAAATACCGGCTGCCGCAATCGATCATTCAAATTATCAAAGAGCATCACGGCACGACCCCCGTCTATTATTTCTACAGCAAAGAGATCGAGCAAAATGGGGGCGATCCGGAGAAGGTGGATGTGAAACTGTTCCGTTATCCCGGACCCAAGCCGCATAGCAAGGAATCGGCTATTATCATGATTGCCGATACCATTGAAGCCGCTTCGCGTTCTTTAGAGGAAGTCGATGAAATGATTTTGACTGAAATGGTTGACCGTTTGGTAGGCGACAAGGCCGAAGATGGCCAATTTGACGAATGCTCGCTCTCTTTCGAAGAGCTGGGCATCGTCAAAAAATCAATCGTAAGTACGCTGCTGTTGACCCGCCATTTGCGAATCAAGTATCCCAAACAGGGATTCTAATCTTGCACAAATTCAAGCAGATCGCCGACTTGGCAGTCTAAGGGCCCGTAAGGAGATATACCCAAACAACTTGACCGATCGTAAAAAGGCCTTATATTTTTAATATTAGGTAGCTTACGATCGATCAATCGCGGGAGCTTCGCGCTCCCTGAAATGGGCAGTTATTTCCTTACGGGCCCTAAAGACTGAATCGCCTCTTTTTGATCTTCATGAGCAAGTGAAACTACAGCATAGAGCGGCCTTGAATCAATTTTTTCAAAACGAGAATAATTTTGAGCAGAAAAACGGATTCCATAAGAAGATTTTGGATGTTCTTTAAGAAAAAGATGCATGCTTTTAAGTCTTCCTCCACATCCGCTTTTCACTTCTATTGGAATAATTTCTCGATGATATTCATATAAAAAATCAACTTCAGCAGTGCTGCTTTTGGCAGCTCTTCTCCAAAAATAAAGATCCATTTTCCGATAGGTTTGAGAATAACAAAGAAGTTCCTGTCCAATAAATGCTTCTGTAATTGTTCCGCGGTTTACAAATTCTATTCCTGGTTGTAAAAACCATGTAGAAAGATCAAATCCTAAAATTGCCTGACAAAGGGCCACATCGACCATAATAGTCTTAAACCACTCAAGATTAATTTCTGCTCCTAGGGGAATTCCATTACCTGCGCTATGGTAAATTTTATGAATGACATTAGCCTTACAAAGTAAATCTAAACAAGGAGCCAATTCGCGTTTTCGATAATCTCCATGAATATTTTTATATTGAAATTGTTCTCCTATCCTATGAGGAACTTGATTAAAAAGAGTTTCAACAAATGGCATTTGATGTTTTTTTGCATACTTTTCAAAATCTTGTCTATAAGAAGCAATAAGATTGTGATGCACTTGAAAACATTCTTTTGGATTTTTTTCCTGAACCCATTTAAATACAGCTTCTGGCATACCGCCAATAGCTAGATATTCTCCTACTAAATTCATCAATTTTTCATGAACACTTTCAATAAACGGTTCTTTTTGTTCTAAAATGGCCTCTATTAACACAGAATTTCCAGTGGCAAAAAGGAATTCAACAAAAGAAACGGGATACATATATAAACTAGAAACCCGTCCGACAGGCAACCCAACTTTTTCCAATGCAAAATCAAAAAGAGACCCCGCTGCAATGACATGAAGAGAAGGCATCAGCTCATAAAAATATCGAAGAGCTGTAATTGCCTGAGGAACCTCTTGGATTTCATCAAAAAAAAGCAATGTAGTACCAGGTTCTATTTTTATACCGATTTGCGCAGATAATTCTCGAAGAATTCTGTCTGGTTTTAAATCTTTTTCAAACACCTTAGCCGCATCTGGGATAAGTTCGAAATTGACTTCAACGATTTTATCAAAACTTTTGCCAAGATTTCGAACAGCAAATGTTTTACCAACTTGTCTAGCGCCTCGAAGAAGGAGGGGCTTGCGATTTTTATTTTCTTTCCATCTTTCCAGGTGCCAATCAATCAATCTTTTCAGCATCACTTCCCCCTATAGGTTGCATTACAAGGTAATATTATCAGATTTATGGTCAAAAGGAAAGGATAATGTCGTTAATAGCTTATCATCAGGTTGTTAGTCCGTTGTTTTTACCCTTTCAAAACGGCAAAAAAACGCATAAAGCACATTTTTAAAGCGCAAAAAGGGTATACATATAAATTATATGGTTAAGAAGAAAGGATAGCTAACCAAGTTGTTTATTGTTAAGAAGTTAATTAAAAATTCTTACCCTTCCCGCAATAATTGTGTAAAAACAAAAGGATAAAAAATTTAATGACATTTTATCGTATCCTATATACCGAAGCAACCTGCATATGAGATGAGGGAAGGTCCCTCTAATCGGCATATAGGTGCTGATTAAAACAACCTCATGCCGCTTTAGACAAAAAGCTAAGGTGGTGAGTAATGAAGGAAAAATTAACTTGACTTTGTACATTTTTAAACTTTGATTTTAACAAGGCAGAACTTATGACAATAAGAAGAACAGATGGTTATTATAGCGGCAGCTCAACAGCTTTTTACGTATGTCCTTAAAAAGTCATGGCAAGGGCATTGTTAAAAATTTCAATTGATAAGTGATCTTTTTAAGTTTAAGCTATTTGTCATGAATTCAGCAGAAACCA
>CAZCPS010000092.1:0-5354 GCA_964499895.1 uncultured bacterium
TGATGATCAAAAATATTACGCCCCCGACTACGAAGTTGCCGGAGACGACAAATTGACCGAAAGATAAAATAATCTTACCGGCGTCGGCTTTGAGCAGAATCTGGCGTGTGGAGGAGATGTTGACACAGAGGCGGTAGAGGGTGGTTAACAAAAGAAGCGATGGGAAAATGGAGAGTTGAACGGCCTTTTGGATGTAGAGTGAAACGAAAAGCAGGGTAACCGACGCCATCAGGTTGACGGCGATCAAAAGGTCAATAACAGCTGGCGAGACCGGAAAAATCAGGATCATGATAATGCTGATGACCACAATGGCCAGCATCAAGTCGCTGGATTTGGAGATCCGCGCCATGGCTTTTTCGCCGCCAAGCTTTTTGGCTAAATTATTAATTATCGAGCTCATTCTAAGAGCTCCGGATTGTATTCATAGCCTTCTTCCATTGCGGTAATCCATTTTAATATTTCCGCGATCGCCTTGTAGGTGTCGATCGGGATATAGTCGGCAATTCTTCCTTTTTCAAACAGTTCATGCGCTAAGTCTACATTTCGCATGATTGGTATATTTTCTTCCACTCCTATTTTAATAATCCGGTCCGCCATAGGCCCCTGTCCCATAGTCAAAATCAGCGGCACCGCGTCAACCTCTTTATCATAGCCGATTGCAACGGCAATGTGAGTGGGGTTAACGACGATCGCCTTGGCTCTGCGCGCCGCTCTGGGCCCTTCGCTGTAGGCAATCTCCCGTGCGATCTCTTTCCTGCGCCCTTTGATATTGGGGTCGCCTTCAGTATCTTTATATTCTTGTTTTACTTCAAATTTTTCCATCATCATTTCTTTGGAAAAGGTGCGCTTTTGGAAAGCCAAATCAAAAATGGCGACCGCGACAAAAAAGAGGCCGACTTGAATGCTGCAGCGCTGCAAAAAGGTTTTTAGTACTAAAGCGCTGCCCAGCACGGGTATCGAGGAAGTCGAAACTACTTCCGGCAGCATTTTGTAGAGAATGATAAAAATAATAAGGGCGGCGCCGAAAATTTTCAGCATCGATTTGATCAGTTCAACTAAAACCTTCAGTTTGAATTTCTGTTTGAGGCCTTCGATCGGATTGAGCTTTTTTAAATTGAACTTCATAGCTTCCATAGAAAACATCGGACCGATTACAAGAAAATTGACCAAAACGCCCACAATGGCTACCAGGATCACGATGGGGAAGCTGGTGATGAGAATTACTTTAGCCGCTTCAATAAAGAGAATGCCGCCGACTTTGTCCACATTCAAGTTGGTCTTGACAATATTGAACATGGTAATCAGATAAGTGCTAAGATTGTCGTAGAGGTATCCCGAAAGCGCTAGCGTGCCTATAATAGAAGTTACAAAGGTCAGGGCGGCAGGGAAATCCTGCGACTTGGCGACCTGCCCTTTTTTTCTGGCATCTCTCAGCTTCTTTGGAGTTGCCTTTTCGCTTTTTTCGCCCATAGCTAACTAGTTATGATAAAAGAGTATTACATCACCGTCTTGCACGAGATAGTTTTTACCTTCTATTCTCGCCTTTCCCGCTTCCCGCGCGCCTACTCTCCCATCATATGCAATCATGTCATTATAAGAAATAACTTCTGCCCGAATGAAACCTTTTTCCAGATCGCCATGAATTTTACCGGCCGCTTGCGGCGCCGTGGTGTTTTGTTTAATAGTCCAGGCCTTGGTTTCCATCTCACCGGTAGTAATGTATGTTATCAGCCCCAGAAGGTAAAAAGCCGCTTTGGCCAGCCGGTCCAGGCCGGACTCTTTGAGTCCCAGCATTTCCAGATATTCGTGCGCTTCAGCTGCCGGCAGCTGTGAAATTTCTTCTTCGATTTTAGAGGAGATGCAAATAGCGCCGCTTCCTTCCTTTTTGGCAAATTCTTCCACTTGCCGCACATAGGGATTGTCTTTTTCACCCTGATTTTCGCTGACATTGGCTACATAAAGCACTTTTTTGCCGCTCAGAAATTGATATAGTTTGAGATATTCCATTTCTTCCGGAGCTAACTCTAAACTGCGGACCGGCTTTTCCTGATTCAGGTGGTCAATTATTTTTTGCAAAAAATTCAGCTGGCCTTGCAGCTCTTTTTTACCTCGCGCCTGTTTTTCCAGACGGGAAAATGTGTTTTCGGCCGATTGCAGGTCGGCCAGAATTAGTTCCAAATTGATGGTCTCAATGTCGCTTAAAGGATTGATTTGGCCGGAGACATGGGTGATATTCTCATCCTCGAAACAGCGCACGATATGGATGATGGCATCGGTGTCTTTGATGTTGCTTAAAAATTTGTTGCCCAGACCTTCGCCTTTGGAAGCGCCTTTGACCAGACCGGCAATATCCACAAAAGAGACCGTAGCGTAGACAATTTTCTTGCTGCGTGAAATTTTAGCGAGCCGGTCTAGCCGGTCATCTTTTAATTCAACAACGCCGATATTGGGGTCGATCGTACAAAATGGGTAGTTGGCGGCGTCCGCTTTTTTATTGGTAAGAGCATTAAATAGAGTAGATTTACCGACATTGGGCAGGCCCACGATGCCGCATGTTAAAGATGATGACATATTCTCCTTCTATATTGGTCTGCCCAGCATTTCTTCGGCTTGCGTAATTTGGCCTTCCTGCAGCGCCAGACGAATGCCGGAACTGGAAACAAAATCAATTTTATCTATGTAGTTTACCGTAAAATGCAGTTTAGCTCCATAGGCTTTTATTTGCGCTTCGGCGCCCTCCTTGTCCTTGCCGAGCGTTGCGCCTTTACCAAGCACCAAACGGCTAAAGGGCAGCATTTCGTGAACGCTCTTCAAAAAGTCGGTATAGGGCGTGATCGAGAGCTTTTGATCGAAAGGCAAAATGATCGTCAGATCAATGCCGCAGTTTTGTAGCAGCTCAAGTTTTTGTTCCGGGGTGCATATGAGGCGGGGGGCGTTATGCGGCGAGAGGATTTGTTTGGGATGGTTGCTAAACGAAATCACGGCTGCCGTGCCGAATCCCGCCGCTTCTTTTAGCTTTTTCAAAAGCGCTGCATGCCCGCGATGCAGGCCATCGAACGAGCCGATGGTAAGCGCGATGGGCTTTGGCAGAAGGGGAATTGTGTCTAATGAAAAAACAGTCTGCATAGCGATCTAGATCGTAATTAATTTATTCGAGAAATCGATCTCAAACAAATTTGCTTGAGCTACGGCGTCTTTAATGTGGAAGTTGCCTGCGCGGACTCTTCTTAAGGAGTGCAAATAGGCGCCGCAGCCCAGCGCTTCGCCTAAATCGTACGCCAGCGAACGGATATAGGTGCCGGAAGAGCAGCTAATATCAAGAAAAAGAAAGGGCGGAGTAAATTCCAGCAGTTTGATCGAGAGGGTTACCGGTTTGGGTCGGCGTTCGATAGAGATGCCCTTGCGGGCCAGATGGTAGAGCTTTTGCCCGCCAATTTTTTTGGCGGAAAACATGGGAGGCACCTGTTTGATTTCGCCTTCAAAAAGCGCCAGCTTTTCCTTGATTTGTTCAAGGCCCGGCATTAGGTCGCAACTCTTTAAGACTTGGCCATCAATGTCATAGGTGTCGGTAACCTTTCCAAGGCAGATTTTAGCGATGTATTCTTTGTCGCTATTTAAAAAACTATTGGACATGCGGGTATATTTTTTGCCGATCAGCATTACCATCAGTCCAGTGGCAAAGGGATCCAGAGTTCCTGCATGGCCGATTTTTTGCACCCCTGTAATTTTGCGTAGCTCAAAGACTAAACTGAAAGAGGTTTTATTTTCGATCTTGTCAACGAGCAGGATGCCTTCAGTCATTTGATTTTTGGTCTTTATTATGGAGCTCGGTCAGAATGGCATCGATACGGAGCTGATCTTCTACGGTATTGTCCAAACGGAATTCCAATTTTGGAAAAAAGCGGATAGAAACTTTTTTAGAGGCTCGTGTGCTGATAAATCCGCCGGCCTCATTTAAAGCATTGACGGTATCTTTTTTTGCCTTTTCGGAACCGATCACGCTGACGAAGACGATTGCCTGGTGCAAATCGGGGCTGATCTCCACTTTGGTTGGCGAAACAAATTCGGCAACGGCCGGATTGCGCACTTCATTTTCAATAACTTCCGAGATCACTTCTTTTAGAAGCGAGTTGAGGCGTAACAGTCGTTTTTTCATAGTTCCTGTTCGATGTAGTTAATGTCGTAAGCTTCAAAAATGTCATTGACCTGTATATCCGGGCGATCCAGGATAATACCGCATTCGACGCCTTTTAACACCTCTTTGACATCTTCTTTTACGCGTTTTAGCGATATAATTTTGCCTTTGCGCACCTGCTTGCCGCCGCGCATGATACGGATATTTTGTCCGCGTTTAATAATGCCATCGGTTATAAGGCAGCCGGCAATCAGACCCATAGAAGAAGACTTAAAGATGTTTTTAACCTCGGCCTTGCCCGTATCATTTTCCTGCTCGACTTTATCAAGCAGTTCGCGCATCAGTTCTTTGACATCGTCGATGACATGGTAGATGATGTTGTGCTGGCGTACCTTGACATTGAGCCGTTTGATGAGCGGTTCGGCATGATTTTCTACGCGGGTATGGAAGCCGATAATAACGCCTTTGGAGGCGGCCGCCAGTTCCATGTCCGATTCGGATATCTCGCCAATATCCTCGGAGATGATGTTGAGCTCAATTTTATCGGAATGAATTTTCATCAACGAATTTTTGAGCGCTTCGATCGAACCCTGTACATCGGCGCGTAAGATCAGGGTCAAGATTTTCCTGGCCTTGGTCTCTTTTTTAGTTTGTAAAAACTTTTCGATGTTGCCGCCGCGAGTCTGTTTAAGTCTTTGACGCGATTCGCCTTCAGCTCTGGCTGTGGCTAAATCGCGCGCCTCTTTTTCGCTTCCGACTACAATAAATTCCGAGCCGGCTGTGGCTAAATCGGATAAACCTGTGATTTTGACCGGCTTGGAGGGGCCCGCTTCTTTTAAAGTCTTGTTGTTTTGGTCGTGGATTGTTTTAATCCGTCCCCAAAGCGTGCCGAAAACGATTGCATCGCCGGTTTTCAGCGTGCCGTTTTGCACTAGGACGGTTGCTACATTGCCAAGGCCTTTGTGCATTTGCGATTCGATGATGGCGCCTCTGGCTCTTGCCTTGGGGTTAGCTTTTAACTCCAGCACTTCAGCTTGGAGCGCGATCATTTCGAGCAGTTCCGGAATGCCCTTTTTGGTTGCGGCAGAGCAGCTTGCGGTGATGATCGTACCGCCCCATGCTTCAGGCAGCAGTCCTTCATCGGCAAGTTGCCGATAGACCTTTTCCGGATCATAGCCGGCTTTGTCTGATTTATTAAGCGCAACAATGATTGGTACGG
>CAZCPS010000093.1:0-5297 GCA_964499895.1 uncultured bacterium
CAGATTGTCGCGGATCTGGTCGAGCGCTTGCACCAGACTTTGCTCCTCTTCCTCTGAAAGCTGCTCGGATTCGCCAATGCACATCAGCCCCGATAGCTTTTTTAAAATAGGATCTATGCTCATTAGGCGGTCGGTCGGACAGGCGCCCGCAAGATGGAAAAAAAGGTCTTCCGCCCGGTTTTTTAGACTGCGGCCGATAGGATGGGGCTGGAATAATTCATTTAAACCCCTAAGGACATTTAATTCAATTTTACGCGGAGAACGCATTAGTAAGCCTTTGTTTAATTTTATTATACCAGTTTTGTAATAAAATCTATACATTTGATGAAAAAAAGTAATAATAAAAGTGAGGTGCAGTTAATTAAGTGCAACTATGGTGTAAGCGGCTATTCTTCAAGTTGTTAGTAAAAAACAAAGTGCTAAACATAAAAGTGAATTTAGTGTATTTTAAATGTAATTAATTAGCAGGGGTTTAGATATGTCGATGATATTACAAATCAGTTCCGAGCAAATTGACGATAAAGCCGTATTGCGCGCCAATGGAAGGCTGGATACGCCGAACGCGCCGCTTTTGGAACGAAAAATCGAGGCCCTCTTGAAGGGCGGACATGTGAAGGTTCTTTTGGACCTGGCAGGTGTAGACTACATGAGCAGCGCCGGACTTAGGATTTTGCTTTCGGCTTCGAAGCAACTGCATGCCGCCGGCGGAGGATTTTGCATATTTAATGTGCAAGACGATGCCATGGACATTATCAAAATGGCCGGCTTTAATAAAATTATCAAGATTTTTGACACCGAAAGCGAAGCTTTGAAAGCGTGACTGTTATAAGAGCGTTTGGCGAAAAAGAGCAGCCGGACCTGTTTTCGCCCGATTATTTACCGCTGCAGCAGCGCAAGGCGGCGCACGGCCGAAAAAAGAAGGTAATTGTAATTGCCGGCCCTACAGGTGTGGGTAAAAGCGATTTCGCGATTGAAATGGCGGAAATAATCGGCGGCGAAATTGTATCGGCCGACTCAATGCAGGTATACCGGGGCATGGATATCGGCACGGCCAAGGTTTCCTTGGATGTGCGGCGGAAAACACCCCATCATCTGATCGATATTGCCGAAATTAGCGAGCCATATAATGTATCGATGTTTTTTAAAGACGCGCATGAGGCCTGCCGTGAAATTTTGCGCAAGGACAAGGTCCCTATAATAGTCGGTGGATCGGGTTTCTATATTCATTGCTTTTTATATGGCCCCCCGTCCGGTCCTCCCTCCGATACAGCTACAAGGTGGAAGCTGCAGCGGCAACTGGAGAACGAGGGTCCTGAAGCGCTTTATGAGAAGCTGCAAATGCTCGACCCTGAATACGCCGCGACGATTACCGAACGGGACCGGCACAAAATCGTAAGAGCCCTTGAAATTATTTTGATTTCGGAAAAGGGAGTAAGCTCCTTTCCTAAATCGGACCGGCTTCAGGATCAGCATTATAATTACTGCTGCTGGTTTTTATGCATGTCCCGCGAGATGATGCGCGCCCGCGTCGAAGAGCGCTGCGATAAAATGGTCGCGGAGGGGATTATCGAAGAGACCGCGCGACTGCTTGAGAGAGGATTGTTGAAAAATTCATCGGCTTCGCTTGCGATCGGTTATCGCCAGTGCATCGAGTATTTACAGAGCGCCGGAACGGAACGAAAACGGGAGAAATTTGTGGAAAATTTTAAACGGGCCTCTTGCCGATATATTAAAAAACAGATCACATGGTTTAAAAAAGAGCCGCTTTTTCGTTTTTTGGATGTGGAGCAGACCGGCAAAGAGCGCGCCATGGAGTATGTCCTCCAGGATTTTGAGCAGTCCGGCCGCTAGTGCTGTTTCCCATAAGTCCTTAACACCAGGGCTAGCGTGAAAGCTCTCGCAGAGCGCCGATCGCTAGACCTGGTGTTAAGGACTTATGGGAAGCAGCGCTAAAAATCTCTTTGCAGATAATTTTTTTTGCTTTAAGCTTTATTAGTAAAATAATTAAAAATAAAATCTCAACAGGCAGCCCGGTTTATTTATGGTGACAGATGATGTGGTATCCGACGCTAACAGCTCTTTAGATACTATAGAAGAGAAAAAGGAAGAATCCCGCTTCGATAAATTTATAAATGAGATACAAAATCTGGAGGGCAATGAAGAGAAAATTGCGTTCGGCATCAATTTTATGAAAGAAGCTCTATCAAAGGAAGCAATGCCCGATTTTCGGGGTTTCTGGGAAGCGCAAAAAGTCTGTCTGGCCCTTTTTAAAGAGCCGATAAATAACGCAGTCAGAGGCAACTTGTGGGAATCCTATCGTGAAATTTCCAATGAAGCCCGCAGGCTAAAGGCGCATTTTGAAGAGGAATCTTCCTTTGCCGCAGAGCAAATCGAATTGGCGGTCGACGCCGCCCAAAAAGATTTGCGGCAATATGAAGATCTGGTCCTGCAGACGCCCTGTCTCCTTATTTCCAAAAATGTGCAGGCTGAGCTTGGCGATATTTCTTTTTATCGGGATCTGCAACGCGAACTAACGCTTCTAAACGCTTTTGCCGGACGGATTAATTCGCTGCGCAAAGAAATTATCAAAACATCGATGCGCGTTCGATTCCGTAGCAAGTTTTTTAAAACTCTCTCCGGTTTGGGCAACATTGTTTTTCCTAAACGCAAAGAACTGATCAAAACGCTTAGCGACCGGTTTTTGGACGATATAGCCAGATTTGTTCAAAATAATAACAAGCCTGGGCAAAAACCTTTATTTATCGTCCGCGATCAAATTAAGGAATTGCAGAATTTGGCCAAGCAGTTAACTTTAAGCACGCAAGCTTTTACCGCTACGAGAGCCCTTCTTAGCGAAGGCTGGGATCGGGTGCGTGAAATGGAGAAAGAACGCAAAAAAGAGCTGCAAGAACAAAAAGAGGCCCTTCAAGGTAACTTTCAGCAGGCGGCAATAAAAATCGAAGCCTTTGCGGCGGCTTGCGCGGGTTATGATAATTTGCAGCAGGCCGGCAATGAAGAGCAGGAAATTCTAAACTTAATGCGCTCTCTCGCGTTGCATCGCGATGATATAAAAGAGCTCAAAGAACGGCTTAATAAAGCCAAAGAGCTTCTTACGGTAAAAGAGGAGCAGGTTCGCGAAATCAGACGGCAGGAAACACTGGCCGTCGAAGAAGCGAAAAAAAAGCAGGCGCGGGATTTGAAAACAGGGATTCGTGATTTACAAAAAAAGAGCGCGATGCTGCCCCATAATGAACTTTTAGCCGAATACGCCGAGCTGAAAAGACAATTTAATGAACAAGCCTTCGATCCTCTTGAAAAACAGGAGTTGCAGCAAATATTTTTTAATATCGGCGACATGTTGCAGCAAAAAAGCGAGGAGCGCCTTATCATGCAGGAAGGGGAAAATGGCGCTGCGCTGTTGAAGGTTTTAGAAGCCAGAGCGGGAAAACGGCGGGAAATCAAGGGTCGTCTGGAAGATTATCGCAAAAAACTCGGCGGCGGCGGTTTTGATTTTAAAAAGGCTATGCTTTTGCGCGAATTGGTGGATCAGGAAAAAGCAAGACTTGAACAGGCAGACCTCGCTATCGAGGATATTAAACGGCAAATCGCCGCAATAGAAGGGTAGGCGCCAGTGCCGCTTTCAGTATTTGATCTTGATCATACCCTTTTAGAAGTAAACTCCAGCTTTTCTTTTTATGTTTTTTTGCTCCGAAAAAGATTTTTTTCGATTCGGACGCTGGCCATGACAGGCTCGATTCTTGCCGGTTATTTGTGCAAGATTTATTCGCCTTACCGGCTGCATGAAAAGATCTTTGAGCGGTTTTTAAAAGGCAAAAAGGCCGATCGGCTAAAAGAACTCGCCTTTTTGTTTGCGCAAAATATTTGTGAGCTTCTTTGTCCCGCGGCGGGAGCGCGCCTGCGCGAAGCGGAAAGAGAGGGCCACTATGTTCTGCTACTCTCTAATTCGCCCGATTTTCTGGTGGCGCCAATTGCGGCGCAATTAGGCATAGACCATTTTTTTGGATCAAGCTATATCGAAAACAGCGCCGGGGCGCTAGAGCAAATCGCTTGGCAACTGGATGGCCGCCGCAAAGCCGAAATTATGCAGAAAAAAGCTCGCGAATTGGGTGTGCCGAAAGAGGATGTTTATGCCTATAGCGACAGCATCTGGGATTTGCCCTTTTTGGAAGCGGCCGGAAAGCCGTGCGTCGTGCGGGGCGACCGGAAGCTGTTAAAGATTGCAAAAAGCAGAGGATGGGAAGTGATTTTATGAAAAAAAAAGTTGTAGGCTTGCTCGGCGGTACTTTTGATCCGATTCACTTCGGACATATTAACCTAGCGATTCAAATGATGGAGGCTTGTGATCTGGATGAAGTGCTCTTTTGCCCGGCAAATGTCGCGCCTCATAAAATTGACCGTCTGCCCATAGCTTCCGCAGCTCACCGAATGGCCATGACCGACCTTGCTATCGCCGATATCGAAGGCTTTGTGCCAACCGGCATGGAAGTCGCTCGCGGAGGCGTCTCTTATACCATCGACACTATCAGACTTTTGCTTGCCGACCACTATGATACGGAATATAAATTGATCATCGCCGAGGATTCGATGCATTCGTTTTTTTCATGGAAAGAAGCGGCGGAGATCTTGCGTCTATTGCCGGTTTTGGTCGGCCGGCGCGCCGGCGCTCCATATGACACGGCTGATCCGCGATTTGTCTTTGTCAAAACCGATGCGCTGGAAATTAGCGGCTGTAAAATTCGTGAGCGGCTCAAAAAAGGTTTATATTGCGGCCACCTTATGCCGGCGAAAGTGCTGGACTACATTTATAGACATCATTTATATTATTACCACGAACTTTGAAGTATAATTTATGAAAGACGAAATATTAGTTAATTTAATAGCTCAGATAATTTTTGACAAAAAAGGTTTTAATATCACTGCGATCGATTTGCGCGGTGTGGCGACTCTGACCGATTTTATGATTATCGCGGAAGGAGGCGTTGACCGTCATGTGCAGGCCATTGCGCACGAAGTGGTTGCCAAGCTCTCCGAGGTGTGGCGCGAGCCCAATCAAACAGAAGGTCGGGAGAATGGAGACTGGATTGTTTTGGACTATGGCTCAGTGATGGTGCACCTGTTTGCTCCGGGACTTCGGGATAAATATCGTTTGGAGAACTTGTGGCCGGAAGCTAAAATTGTTGATTTGCGGATAACGCAGGATCCTGTATTATAATTTAAATAATATACCCAAACCACTTCAAGATTTGGTTTTGGGCAATTTCAAAGCTGCCCTTATT
>CAZCPS010000094.1:0-5245 GCA_964499895.1 uncultured bacterium
TTTACAGTCGAGGTTACTGAAAGCAAATAGTGGTCCGAATCACCAGACTTATGAATCTCACAGCCCGTTACGGAAACTTTTTACGGATTAAAGAGGGCCACATCAATGCGTTCCGCACAATCATTACACCCCTCTTTTGGCTTTCCATTTAAGATGTGCTTGCCTTCATCCGCGCAAGTAACTCTTCCCTCAAGAGCATTGACCATGCCCGAAAGCTTGCCTGATTGCCATTCTTCCTCGGACAAGCGGGAAGTATCAAGATTTGAATCGCCAACAACAAGTGTTGCGTATTGATTCATAATAGGAGCTACATAATGCTCAAACTGCATTAGGCGCGTTATTTGATCAGATGGTTCAGCGCCCGAGTTAAGGTGAATATTAACAACTTTTAACGCTCGGCCCTCTGAAAGAGGCACGGTCGCTTCCAGCACTCCGCGATGACACCAGCCGGTGATTCCACTTACATGCTCAGGCTTAAATTCGTGAAAAGCAACCGAATCCGCGAGCGCAGGAGGAACCGCGACAAACAGGCCCGAGTGATTATAGACCGGATCATTACAACCCAGATCCCGAATACATGTATAGCCGCTTTCAGCAAGCGCCCTGCCAACTTTTGCCGAAGTGTCCAAATCGTCATATTCCTGCCCGCAGTAAATATCAGGCTCTCTTTGCAAAATATTAGAGATAATTGAATCAGCCCGGCAATCTCCCTGTAAATCAACTTCTAACGGAGGAACAACGCCCCCCGAAAAAAGCGACCAGGGGTTTTGGCCGCAAATGTTCTGGAAGAGCACCTTTACTTTATTATCCATTGCTATAAGGCGAGGCGAACATAAAGCTTCGATGCGTTCAAAGCGCCCCGTTCCAACATAAGAAGCCGCCAGATAGCAAGGCGTTGAAATGAGAAAAGAAGTCAAAGCAATGGGAGCTACAAACGCAACTTTTATAGCCGTTTGCACTCTGGCTACAAACTCCCTTGCATATCTTTCCTGTGGCATTGGCGAGAGAAGGAGATGGCCAATCTGACGAACAGTCCAGCGGGCAAACCCGTTTACCCTGTACCCTGCATTAACAAGCATTTTCTGAGCTTTATTTGCCATCGGAAGATAAGGCTTACCTTCCTCCAAAGCTTTCCTTGCATCCCTTTCGACGCTAATACGCTGCCATTCGCGAATGGACTGATGACCTCGAATGAGCGCCATTAAAAAATGACTTACTCCCTCTAACCGTTCCCCGCCTTTTTGGAAGTGAATATATGAATGGTTAATTCCAACCATAAATTGAATACAGAGAGACGAGGCAACAACCGGAGCGCCCCCGCCCAAGAAAAGACCCATATAAAAAATATCATTGATCGTATGCAGAAGTTCAGTCATTGTGCGTTGATAATCTTTATCCTCAAGCGCCCGGGCAAGAGAGCCGAGATCAACAAGTAAATCTGTCACTACAGCTATCAACATTCCAAGCGGATGGCAAAAGTAAGTTCCCGCAATACCGGCTACCGCAACAGCTATGTTTAAGCATCGTAGCGCCGCCTCTTTTCTATCGCCTTCCCATAAAGCCCTGGATGTCGCAAAGACCCGGACTCCCCCATCGTTAAAACGAGAGGATAGCTAAGCGGTTTGTAAAGAGTGAAGAAAGGCAGTATGGCGACCGAAACCCGCGCCGCCTCTCTTTTCCATGAGTCCGAAAGTTCAACAGAAGCGAAATAGTTTCTAATATCTATGTTAATATAACATGGAAGACTTAACATGATAACTTCCTCTTTTAAATAGAGGGAAAGTTTAATCTTTTAAATTAAAAAAAGCCAGACTTTTTACAAGAAAAAATTTTTCTCGCTTCTTTCGTTGACTTTTAGCCATTATTATTTTATCATCTGTAATTCATAAAACCAAATCTCGATAGAGGGAAAAAATGTACGCAATTATCGAAACCGGCGGAAAACAGTATAAAGTTCAAGAAGGCGATATCATCGATGTCGAACTGCTCGATGAAACCGAGAATATTGAATTCAAAAATATCCTATTACTAAACAATGGCGAATCAAACACGGTAGGAACTCCTTTCGTAGCCAACGCAGCCGTTGTCGGCGAAGCGGTAGCTACTGTGCAAGGCCCCAAAGTAATCGCCTACAAGTATAAAAAAAGACAAAACTATCGTCGAAAAGTAGGCCATCGACAACAGTACACCCGAG
Organism: uncultured bacterium; assembly: GCA_964499895.1. GTDB lineage: Bacteria > Chlamydiota > Chlamydiia > Chlamydiales > SM23-39 > CAZCPS01. The sequence continues at coordinate 2,195 of CAZCPS010000094.1, forward strand.
TAAAAATAACCGCAATTAAATCCGCGTAAGGAGAGACAATGGCTCATAAGAAAGGACAAGGATCAACCAGAAACGGCCGTGATTCGCACGCCCAAAGACTTGGCGTAAAAGTCGGTAATGGACAATTCGTTCACGCCGGCAGCATTCTCGTTCGTCAAAATGGAACTAAATGGCACCCCGCAACCAATGTCGGCGTAGGTAAAGACTTTACCCTCTTCGCTCTTGTAAACGGCATAGTCTCTTTTAGATCCGCTGACAAAACTTTCATTTCCATAACGCCGCAATAAAACCATGTTTACCGACCAAGTAAAATTATTCCTCCAGGCGGGAAAGGGCGGTAACGGCAGCGTAGCCTGGCGGCGGGAAAAGTTTATTCCCAAAGGCGGCCCTTCCGGCGGCGACGGCGGCCAGGGTGGTTCTATTCTTTTTAAAGTCAGTCATGACATTCTATCTTTAGAAGATTTTCGCCACAAACGCATCTTTAAAGCCGAAAACGGCGGGCAAGGCGGCTCTTCCAATAAAAAAGGCAAAGACGGCCGCAATCTTGTTATCAATATTCCACCCGGCACCATCATGAAAGATGTCCATACCGGCGAGATTATTTTTGATTTTACAAAGCCCGGCGAAGAACTGATTTTATGCTCCGGCGGCAAGGGCGGCAAGGGTAATACCCACTTTAAGACTTCCATAATTCAGGCGCCCAACTATTGTACGCCCGGTATTGAAGGTAAAGCAAAAACAGTCGAACTCGAACTTAAATTGATCGCCGATGTCGGCCTCGTCGGCATGCCCAACGCCGGTAAATCCACTCTCATGACCAAGCTGACCAAAAATCCGGTCAAGATCGGCGCTTACCCCTTTACCACCCTGTTACCCAATTTGGGTAAACACACCTTTGATGATTATACATCCATAATGATAGCCGACATTCCCGGACTGATTGACAGGGCGCACGAAAATAAAGGACTGGGTTCCGCCTTTCTAAGACACATCGAACGCACCAGAATGCTAATCTTCGTAATCGATATCGCCGCTTTTGAAGGCCATGACCCTTATGATGATTTCGTATTACTGCGCAAAGAACTGCACGCCTACAACCCCGCATTGCTGGACAAACCCTTTTTTACGCTACTCAACAAAATCGACGCGCTGGAAGATAATACCCTCCTTGATAATTTTAAAAGCAAATATTCTTTCCCAAAAGAGACGCTTTTAGAAATTTCCGCCATGAAAAACATAGGCCTCCAAAATGTAGTCCAAGCGCTTTCCCTCTTACGGATGGCCATTGCCTAAAAAATAGTTTGCATTTTTTTCTTCCGCCATGTAACTTACAAGCCTCTTTTTTCAAAAAATTTATATAATGGAGGTTAAAATGAGTCATGTATGTAACCTTGGTTGCAGTTCCTGTTGCTATAAAAGACCATCTTTTGATTGGGAAGACCAGCCAATCTTTGATGTGCCGGAAGATCTTCTGGATGCCAAAGTTTCTGAAACAGAAGTTGATTCCGCGCATAATCCTTTTATTAAAGGATGGCAAATCGGGGGCAGCAACTCTCCTGTTTATTTTAAAGAAACCCTTTATCGCAAAGTCAGGATGGGCGAACTGGATATCTGGCGGCTCAGCGCCGGAAACGCAGCGCCGATTGTCACACATGGCTCAACCATAGGCGGATGGGATTTCCATGTAACTAAAAGCTGGGAAGGAAGTCAGAGCTTTTCGGATTATGCTGAAGTTGTAAACGATTATGCCTTTAAAAGCACCAATGCGCCATTTTTTATGGTTTTGGATGTCAATACCAAAGATACCGACACACTAACAGAAGTGGCAAATACTATCTATCAGCAGTTGGGCACTCATCTTTTTAATTCCAATTTGCCTCTTGGTCAGGTCCAATACAAAAATCTGCTGAATAAAGTAGTCATTATTTCGAGCGCCAAGGATTGCGAGCCGCTCGCCGATGTAGTTAACTACGCATGGAGCAACACCTTCCAGAATATCAAATTCTCCACTCTAAACGACCATCCGGAATTACCTGAATTCAATCGAATGGGCAATGTCACCCGACTCTATCCCGACAACAAAATTCTCTCGAGAAACCCCTCCGATATCGAAAAAGGCTGGGATAACGGCTGTACCTTTGTTACCGTCAACGACCAGCATCATGACGAAGGCTGGAGAAAAAACCGCGAGCATTTCATAGATTACCCCATCAAACGCAAGGCAATGATCTGAAATAATCTATAAACGATGGATTTTCGGCGGCTTCAAAGCATCATTTGAGGTTGTTTGTATAAACTGCCGGCCTTTTATCTACTTGAAAGGCCGGCCATTCTTTGTTACCATTATTAGTATACATACCCATACAACCTCAAGATTCGCATGAACGATTCAAATTATTATAATAAAAACGCAAAGGCCTTCTACGAGCGCACCATTCACGCCAATATGCAAGTTCGTTATGACAAATTTTTAAGTTACCTGCCCAAACAGGCCCAAATTTTGGATGCCGGATGCGAAGTCGGCCGCGATTCCAAATACTTTATAAGCCAAGGCTATAGTGCTACAGCTTTTGATAGCTCGCGGGAAATGGTCAAACTGGCCAAAGCGGAAACGGGTCTTAACATTCTCCAAATGACTTTTCAGGAGATGGACTTTAAAGACCGGTTCGACGGCTTTTGGGCCTCTGCCTCGCTATTGCATATTCCTTATAACGAAATGAAAAATGTTCTGCAAAAGGCGCGTAAAGCGCTTAAATTGGGCGGAATTTTCTACGCTTCTTTTAAATATGGAAATTCAGAAAGACAAATAGACGACCGCTGTTTTTTTGATCTGAATGAGATAAGCGCTCTGCCTTATATGGATGGACTGTTTGAGCCCATTGAACTGTGGACTACACCCGACTCGGGACAATCAGCCAGCCCGGATAAACTTTGGCTCAACATCCTTGCCAAGGCCAAGTAGATAGCAGACCAGGCTTCTTTTTTATTTCCGGAGAGAGGTAATTTCAGAGGAAAAAGATCTGGATTTTGAACGATCTTGACGAGGGCAGT
>CAZCPS010000095.1:0-5222 GCA_964499895.1 uncultured bacterium
CAGACTTTTAGAACACCTAGTCGATGTCGTTTTAGACTTTGAGGGCGAAAAATTCTCGGGATTCCGCATTATGCGTTCTCGCAAAAACCGGTTTGGCCCCACCGAGGAAATCGCGCTTTTCCAAATGCACGAAAAAGGGCTTTTACCGGTGGAAAATCCTTCCGCGATCTTTTTGGAGGAGCGGCAGCGCGGCGTGTCGGGATCGGTTGTGGCCGCGACTTTGGAGGGCAACCGCTCTATTTTGATCGAAATCCAGGCTCTGGTAGCCTCTTCGGGTTTTGTCTCGCCCGCCCGGCGCTGCGCCGGCATCGATCATAATCGTCTGGCTCTGCTTCTGGCCGTATTAGAAAAAAAAGTTGGCTATAAATTATATACTTCGGATGTCTTCGTTTCAATAGCGGGCGGTATGAAAATTTTTGAGCCCGCAGCCGATCTGGGCATCCTGCTGGCGGTAGCCGCTTCTTTTTCCAATCGCGTTATCGATCCCGATCTTGTGGCCATCGGCGAGGTTGGCCTTTCCGGCGATATCAGAAGCGCCTCGCGTATTGAACTTAGGCTCAAGGAAGCGATAAACCTCGGCTTTAAAAAAGCGATTTTACCAAAAAAAAATTTAAAAAGATTGTCCTCAAAAATTAAAGAAAAAATTACACTGATCGGAGTTGATAAAGTCGAAGAGGCTATTAATTTACTTCTTTAAACTTTAAGTTTTATACTAAAATTGGTAAAATGTTTGTCTGTGATGAATTAAATGGTATTGTTATATGGGGTTATTTTCCAAACATAAGCCGAAGATCAAGGTCGAGACGACTAAAAAGGATGGCTTTTCCGGCTGGATCAAATGTTCCGGCTGCGCGGAGAGCATTCACGCCAATGAACTTAGAGACAATTTAAACTGCTGCCCGAAATGTGATTATCACTATCGTTTAGGCGTCTTCGAACGAATCACCGGTTTAACTGACGAAGGAACCTTTCAGGAGCTTTTTTCTGATTTGCAGCCGGAAGATGTTTTAGGCTTTGTCGACAGTGAAAAATATATTGACCGGCTGACTAAGGCCAGAGAAAAATCGAAACGGGACGAGGCGATTATTACCGGCGTCTGTTTTATTGAAAATATTAAGACGGCGCTTGGCGTAATGGACTTTAATTTTATGGGCGGTTCGATGGGCCGGGTAGTCGGCGAACGAATCGCTCTTTTGGTTGAGCATGCCGTCAATAACGATTTACCATTGGTTCTGGTTGCCGCTTCAGGCGGGGCGCGCATGCAAGAGTCGATTCTTTCGCTAATGCAGATGGCTAAAACTTGCGCCGCCCTGACACGCCTGCACAAAAAGGGACTGCCCTACATTTCGGTGCTCACTAATCCGACAACCGGCGGTGTGACGGCTTCGTTTGCCTCTCTGGGCGATATTATTATTGCCGAGCCAAATGCTCTGATTGCCTTTGCCGGACCGCGTGTAGTAGAACAGACCATTGGACAGAAGCTGCCCCAAGGCGCGCAAAAATCGGAATTTTTGTTGCAACGCGGTATGATTGATTGCATTACTAAAAGGGTTGAGTTAAAAAAGAAGGTGGCTTATTTCATTCGCTTTTTGACCGGCAATAGCCATCCGGTCGCTGCGGAAAGTTTGCCCGGCGATAAATTTCCCCGCAAATTGAAAGAACTTTTAAGGGTTAAAGACGAATGCAAAGAGTACAAATAGCGGTTATCTGCGATGATGATTTGCTGCCAAAGTATGCGACGCTCAATTCTTCCGGCGCCGATTTGATGGCGGCGATCTTGGAAGAAATGGTCGTGTCGCCCGGTAAAAGCGCCTTGGTGCCGACCGGCCTTTTTTTAGAGATCCCTCCGGGGGTCGAAGCGCAAATCAGGCCAAGATCGGGTCTTGCCCTTAAAAATCAGATTACGGTCTTAAATACTCCCGGTACGATCGACGCCGATTACCGCGGCGAAATCAAAGTGATCCTGATCAACCATGGCTTAGAGCCTTTTCATATTCAGCCCAAAATGCGCATTGCGCAGATTGTATTCGCTTCGGTTATCAAAGCTGAATTTATACAACAAGAAAATCTGGCTCTTAGCGTCCGCTCCGGCGGTGGTTTTGGCCATACCGGCGTGTAGGCGCGATATGAAACTTGCCAATTACCTTGATCTTTCGCTTATTCACTTTCTGGATGCAAAGACCAGGGACAAGGCGATTTTTGAGATGGTGCAATCGGCGTATGACGCCGGCTTTTTGGAGAGCGTCAACTCCTTTTATAAAGCTATCATGGAACGGGAAAAAATTATTTCGACCGGGATTGGTATGGGAGTTTCTATCCCGCATGCCAAACTGGATAATTTGCAAAATTTTTTCATCTCTCTCGGCATTCTGAAAAAACGCGGGCTCGAGTGGAACTCTTTGGATAAAACGCCGGTGCGCCTGATTTTTTTAATCGGCGGGCCGACTGCGCTAAAAAAAGAATACCTGCAGCTGCTCTCGCTTTTAACTTCCGCTATTAAACAGGAGTCCTTTCGCCGCAAGCTGTTGATGGCCGCTTCGCCGCAAGAGGTCTACTTATTGTTCGATCGCTGATATTTCCGGTACAGAGCCTGAATAGTCTTGCAACTATATAAAATATTTGGTTTGCTAGAAAGAGTAATATTTGATGTGAGGAAGGACATGGATTTAATGGTTAAAGATGTGGCGGAGCTGCTCAGCATTTCTGAGGATGAGGTTAATAATTTGATCGTCGCCGGCGGCATACCTTTTTATCGCTTAAACAGGGAAGTGCGCTTTTCCAGGATTGAAATTGAAGACTGGATGCTAAACCGAAATAAATCCAAAGGCATCAATGTCATTAACCTTAAAACGGAAAAGGCGAAAAATATTATTGCCAATCAGATCGGCACGCACGCTTACGGGCTTTTTCGCGCGCTCTATAAAGGCAAGATCATTAATAATGTCGAGGGACGCAATAAACGCGAAGTGATCAAGGAAGCGGTGCAGCAGATCGCCAAAGATTTAAAGGCCGACCCCGATGTGCTTTTAGAGCTGTTAATGGACCGCGAAAATTTGATGCCCACTTCCATTAATCATGGCGTCGCCGTACCCCATACGCGCGACTTTATACTAAATACCCAGTTCGATACCATCTGGACCGTTTATCCAAAGCATCCCATTGAATATGGCGCTTTGGACGGAAAGCCGGTCCATACGCTCTTTTTCCTGTTTGCCGGCGAGGATAAGCGCCATTTAAGGCTGCTGGCCAAGTTGGCTCATCTAACGAGGGAGCAGGGCGTGCTTGAGTTCTTGCAGTCCCGCCCGGAAAAGGCCCCGCTTTTACAATATGTCAAAAAGTGGGAGGGCAGCCTTAATATTACCGCTTTCGAGTCGGTTAAGATCTAGTAAACCTGCCCTTTAAATGCTGCTAAAAGCATATTTTAGTTGATTAAAATAATTTTTATACATACAATCCCTGCCTTTCAAAGGGGGTTTTATGGCTGTCAGTAATGATGTGGGCTTGTTTTCAAAAGAGCATGAATTTTATTTGAATCTGGTTGGCAAGTTGTCTCTATCATCTTCTCTTGAGCGACTAATCAATAGGGTGGCGGCTGTAAAATTGCAAGAATGCAAAGAACTGTTTAGGGAGCGGTCTTTGGATGATTTATTGCAAAAGTATATCGGAAATTGTTTTGCCGAAGACGAGAAGTTGTTATGCGCCATAGAAAGTGTTCTGTTTGACGGTTATGTGCCTTTGATCGGGGCTTGCGAGGATCGAATTATCCGCATGCTAAGCAGAGAAGAACTCTGTTTCAATGATATTCCTGCGAAACTAAGAACAAGACGGGTATGCAGTAAGGCGATGCAGATCGATGGCGAGGCGCTAGCTTTTATCGCAGAAGCGGATAGAATCGGCTATTTATGCGGACTGGCCGTCTCTCAGAATGGGTTGGCGCTGCGCTTTGTGCCTCAGGGCCAAAGAGATCCGGATTTATGTCTGTTAGCTGTGAAAGGCGCCGGTTTTGCCCTCCAATATGTGCCGGAAGAATTCCAAAACGAAATGATTGATCATGCGATCAAAAAGGATCCATGGGTGCTCGTTCATCTTTTAACGGAAGAGCAGCAGACCGAGAAGCGCTGTGTGAGGGCCGTGTCGATTGACGGTGAAATACTGGAAGCCCTTTCGCCGGCAAAACGCAGCATAGCGGTTTGCCGTTATGCAGTAAGCGAGTGGGCCGGAACAATTGAATTTGTACCGGAGGACAAACTTGATGAGGCGATTTGCCTGTCGGCAGTTTGTTCCAGGGGGATTGTTCTGTCCAAGATACCAATGAAGTGGCGTACGGATAAAGTTCTTCTTGGTGCGATTGCAAATGATTGCCGCGCGATACAATTCGTATCGGAAGAGTGGCTTACCTATGAGCGATGTCTTTCCTTTGTCGCCAAAAATGGTCTTGCGCTTGAATATTTACCCAATCCAATAAAAAGAATGCCCGAAATTTATAAAACGGCGCTTTTACAGAATAGTTTTGCTTTGTCTTATATGCCGCCTGATTTAATCACCACGGATTTATGCTTGCAAGTTGTCTCTTCGTCCGGTCTGGCACTTGAATGCGTGCCCGCCTCTTTTCGAAGAAACTCGGAAATTTATGAGGCGGCGCTTGGTCAAAATGGTTTGGCTCTGCAGAATGTGCCTTTCGATCTGAGAACTTTTGAATTATGTTTGCAAGTTGTTTCTTCTAATGGTCTGGCGCTCGCATATGTGCCGGATGATTTGAAAGAGAGGCGTGAAATATATGAGGCGGCCTTGAAACAGAACGGGCTCGCCTATCGTTTTGTACCCCTCTCCATTAGGGAAACGAACTATCATTTGGCCGAGGAGGTGCTATGGCATGTCGGCTCCATGCTTAAATATGTGCCGGAAAACATTGCAGACGATTCGCTTTATATGATTGCCGTTTTAAGCTGCGGATTGGCTTTGCAGTTTATTCCAACCCATTTGCGCTCAAAGCAATTATGTTTATGCGCTTTTCGGCAAGATTGCAGAAGTCAAAAATTTGTGCCGTCCTCAATAGATCTTTTTTCCAGTTTTAATGTTGACAGAGCACTAGATTAGTTGCTTCGGCTCTTCGCAAAGTGTTGGTTCCGCGGCAGGCAATTCATCTAAAAAGACAATCTCATTATTTTTAACTGTGATCTTGAATTTTTTCTGCGAATTCGGCTCGAGCAACAGTTTTTCCG
>CAZCPS010000096.1:0-5121 GCA_964499895.1 uncultured bacterium
CATAGAAAATCAAGATCTTATTGAAATCAAAGCTTAAAAATGTACAACGACGAGATTATACTATATATTGCCAAAAATATGTTTTTTGGTTATGAGCTAAAATAATATATATAGTTAATAATTGCGGTGCGTAATGCCATTTAATACAAAAGTCCAAACAATCTGCTTGTTTGCTTGTTTAATGGGCTCCGCATTTTCCAATCCTTCCGGATCGGTCGTTGTTTCCGGCAAGGTCTCTTTTTCTTCCGCGCCAAAAGCGCTTCAAATCAATCAGACCAGTGATAAGGCTATCGTCAACTGGCAGGATTTCTCAATAGGCGAACAGGAAATTACAAAGATTGTTCAGCCAAATAGCAGGTCGTCTATTTTAAACCGCGTAGTCGGCGGCAATATTTCGCAAATTTACGGCAGTCTGCAAGCTAATGGCCAGGTCTTTTTATTAAATCCGCAAGGGCTGTTAATTGGACCCAAGGGTTCCATTACTACCGGCTCATTTGTCTTTTCCGCGCTTCATTTGTCCAATGAAAACTTTTTAGATAGCAACCTTTCGTTTGATCGGGGGACAAATAGCGCTTTTGTTAATTTGGGTACGATCAGAGCGCAAACCGGCGACATTTATGTGTTGGCTCGCACCATTGAGAACAAAGGCAGGCTGATTGCCTCTGAGGGCAAAGTCGGACTCTGCGGCGCTACCGAAGTTGTGCTCGCTGAAAATGGTCATAATGCTTTTGTACGGCTTGCCGGTGAGGGCACGGTCTCAAATGAGGGGGTGATTGAGGCTGCGGCATCCGAAATCAGAGCTGCCGGTGAGAATATTTTTGGCTGCGCTATTAATCAGTCGGGCGAGATCTTTGCTACGCGCGCGGTGCGCAAGAATGGCAAGATTATGTTGGTCGCCAAGCGCGGACTGGTGGAAATGAGCGGCAAAATCGAGGCAAAAGGGGGTGAAGTGCAGGTAATGGGCGATCATATCGCGCTAAAAGGAGAGATCGATGTTTCGCATGTTGATTGCGGCGGCACGGTTTTAGTTGGCGGTGATCTGCATGGCGCGGCGCTTGACGGAAGAAATGCCGAGACGGTTTATATGGCGCCCGAGGCCAAGATCAAAGCTTGCGCCGTCAAAAAGGGCGACGGCGGAAAAGTTGTTCTGTGGGCCGAGCAATCGATGTGGTTTGATGGGGCGATTGATATTGGCGGCGGCGCCAAAGGCGGCGACGGCGGTTTTGCCGAAGTTTCCGGCAGGCAAGGCTTTCACACCGGTGGATCTGTCAATGCCATCGCGCCGTTTGGTAAAGTCGGCACTTTGCTTTATGACCCGTGGACTTTGACCGTTACGGAGGGCGCCGATAGCAATGTTACGCTCTCCGGCGGCATATATTATCCGACGGCCACCGGCGCCAACCTCTCGCGCGCTTCAATTGAGACGGCGCTCTTATCTGCCGACCTGCAGGTCAACACTTCCGGCGGCGGCGGCGCCGAGGCGGGCGATATAACTATTTCGGGCATTGATTGGTCGATTGCCAATCCCAACAGCTATAACCTGACTTTTACGAGCGATCAGGATATTTTGCTCAGCGGCAACCTTACCTGGACTTCCGGCGGAACGCTCAAGCTGGATGCCGGCCGTCGGCTTTACATCAACGCGAACATCACCAGTACCGCCGCCGGCACTATCTCGCTTAACAATCAGGCTAACGCATCAGGTAATTTTACCGGCATTTACATTAATACGGGTAAAACCGTTTCCGCTACAGCGGCCGGTTCGGTGGAGGTTGTCGCAAAAGGACTTGTCGGCACCATTACATCAGAATATGGGGCATTATATATGCTTGGCAATATTTCGGTTGTTAACGGCGATCTGTTCATTACCGCAACCGGTTCGGTGCTCTCCACATCTGCTCGCCAGCATGGTATATTTATTAATAACGGCTCTATCACTTCTTCAGGCAGCGGCAATATTACCATTACCGGCACCGCCGGCAGCAATAATATCGATACCTACGGCGTATATTTAATTAATTCCTCCGCGAATATAACTTCATCGGGTACCGGTCTTATTACCATGAACTGTTATGGCAGTCCGGTTGCCGGCGCAACCAATACACTCGGGCTTATCCTGAATCATGGAGCGCGTATTGTTTCATCGGCTGCTGCGGGCATTAATATTATTGCCAGAGCAAGCCTTGCCGCTTCTTCGGGCTATGGCATTCGTTTAGTCAACGCCCTCAGTTATATTTCATGTACCAATCCTGCCGCTACATTAAATATTTCAATCACGGATTCCAATGCCGCCGGTACATTTTATGGCCTTCGGATCGATAATACTTCTTATCTTTTGACTGCCAATGGAGCCGGCATCACCATCAGCGCTTCGGCGACAGCCGCCGATTATGCGGTCTATTTGCTCAATAACGCCTATATCAATCCCGGTACCGGCGCGCTTAGCATTACCGGCACTAGAGGCAGTTTTAATCTGGCTTCGGCCGGCTCGGGCGGTAATCAGGTCAATGCCGGCAGCGGTACGCTTTCGCTCATTGGCGATAGCTTTGCGGCTAGCAGCGGCAACATCGCCGGCACCGGCGCCCTCCTTATCAAGCCTTATACTACGACAGGCGCGCTTAGCCTGTCGGACAGTTTTTTGGCCAGGCTTGCTACCGGATATTCCGCGGTTTCGTTTGGCTCTCTTACGGATACCGGCAGTCTGACCGTGGGCGTTAAGAATTTTTCCGCCTACAGCGCCGATGTGGTAATTCAGGGCGGCGCCATCTCGTTAAACGGCAACCTCACCATGGGCGCCAATAATCTGACCGTATATGGCAACTATAACCAGACGATCGCCTCCAATATCAGCGGCATTACCGTTAATAAAAACATTTCAACTACTACCGGTAATATTGAGCTGGTCGGCAAAGGCGGTAACAGCGCCGGCAATTATGGCGTCTTTATGACCGGCACTTCAGTTATTTCTTCGACCGGCAGCGGCACAATTACCTTGACCGGCACCGGCGGATCGGGCAACACCTGCCATGGCATAGTCATAGATACTGCCGGCGTGCAGATCACCTCCTCATCTACCGGCACGATTACGCTTACCGGCACGGGCGGCACGGGGGGAGCCGGTTCTCATGGCATAGTGTTTGATACGGGTATTGTCATAGCGGCGACTTCTTCCGTTGGCATCACCCTGAACGCCACCGGCGGATCGGGCGCAGCGAGCTACGGACTTTACGGTTCCGGCACAGCGGCCGTTTCCACAGCCGGCGGCCTTTTCGAAATTAATGCCGCTACCAACAATTCTTCAGCTACGCCCCATCCTCTGGTTTTACAGGATACAGCCTCATTGGCTTCCGATAGCGGCGCTATCAATATTACCGCGACAGCCAACGGATCGGGAACATCGACTGCCCTGCTTTTGATGGGCGCTTCATCTATCACCACAGAGAGCGGTGCGATTACCATTGAGGGCGTGTCGCAAGGCGGCCTTTCTTCGAAGGGCGTTGGCATGTATACCACCGGTTCGATTACCGCTACCGCCGCCGGCGGCAGTATTACCATCACAGCTTCCAATCCCAATACGGCTTCGGCGACCAATCCTTTCACCATGTCCCAATCCTCCCACATCAACGCGACGACAGGCGACATTACCGTTACCGCCACTTCCGGCACCACTTCGCAAAGCGATATTGTGATGAATAATAGCTCTTACATGCAAACCACTACCGGCAATATTATACTCAATTGTATTTCCAACAGCCCGACCCTCCGGTCGGACGGCAATGGCGGCGGCAATGTTCTGGAATGCACCACCGGCAATATTACCATTACCGGGAACAGTTTTCATTTAAATGAAACAATCGGCACCGGTAATTTTTCCTCTACCGGAATTTTGACCATCCAGCCCTATTCGACTTCATCCGCCATGGCGGTCGGCGGCGCCGCCGACACTGTCTCTTCGGCTGAACTGGCCTATTTTAGCGCGGGATTCAGCAGCCTGATTTTCGGCCGCAGCAATACGACCGGGACAATGACCTGCAACGCTTACGCGCTATATAGCGATCCGGTAACTTTCCGCGGCCGGACGATAACTCTTGGCGGCGCGCTGGTCAGTTCGGGCGATATTACTTTTCAAACGGGACGCGGCGCTTCCGGCGGCATGTCGTTTAACAGGTCCGTAACGGCTGATAATCTCACGGTTGCATGCGGCAGCAGCGGCGATGCGATTGTTATTACGACAACGCCGACCGTTACCACCATGTTTACCATGACCTCCGGCTCCGCTTCCGATACTTTTGCCGGCAGCGGCACCGGTGATACCACCTTATCGATCGGCGGCGATGTGACCATTGGCGGCACGGGCTGGAATTTTTCCAATGCGGGCGGCTATGCTTTCTCGCTAACTTCCGGCACCGATCTCTTTATCAGCGGTCCGATTACCGACGCGGCTGCCGGATCGTTGACTTTAGCCGGCGGCCGGCGCGCCTATATTGATGCCAATATTACCAATTCGGGCTCCGGCACGGTCATTTTGCAAAACAACGCCTCGGCGGTCGGTAATTACAGCGGCATTGAGATCGCTTCCGGCCGCACAATTTCCGCTACCGGATCGGGCGCGCTTTCCATTACGGCCAATGGGCTTAATACGGCTACGATTAATATGAGCGCCTTGCATATTAACGGCGCCACTCTTTCGGTTGTGAACGGCAACCTGACGATTAACGCGACCGGCAATATCGCCGCCTCCAACACCAATCATTACGGTGTCTATTTACAGGCGGGATCGATAGTGTCTACCGGTTCGGGCAATATTAGCATTACGGCTACCGGCGGCAGCACCGGCAGCAACGGCTGCGGCATCTACCAATATGGTTCCATTATCAATCAAAGCGGTTCGGGCAACATCAGCATTACGGCTACCGGTTCTTCGGTCTCCGCCTTAAATTATGGGTTGAGATTGGGGTATGACGGCGTTACTGTCACCCATATTACATCAGGCGCTTCTTCTTCCGGCTGCGCGATCAACTCCAATATCGGCGATATCGCTTCCAACAACACCTCTTATGGGGTTTACCTGGTTGATTCCTGCCATATTACTTCGGCTGCCGGCACCCTGTCGATCACGGC